>JAQVKB010000127.1 GCA_028694875.1 Candidatus Izemoplasmatales bacterium | reverse complement strand
CGATGACGAGCGGATCCGTTTGGAAGTCGCTCACTGCGACCACCGTATAAGTTCCAAGGTTGTACGTGAGGGTTACATACGCGAATTTGTATCCACTCGCGACTTCGAAAATGTTTTCCGGGTCAAAATACCCTGGAGTTAATGGATTCTATGATACATAGTTTACATTCGGCGTCAATTCTGTTTGCGTCGTTTCCCAAAGTCCTGAAGTCCATGATAGTTCGGTATCGACATGAAGGACACCTTCTCCTACCATTGTAATCAAGTCTGGCAACGTTTCGAGCACACCCGAGAGATCCGTCGACGGGATTGAAGAAATGTTAAAGGCGACGTATTGGTAATCGCCCCAGAAGGTATCATCCAAGGTGATGGTGCCAACGAGGTTATCCGTTCTCAATAAGACCGAGTAGGTGTTGTATGAATAATCCAAATAGATGACGCGAACTTGATAGCCTTCCGCAATCACGATTTGGCTGACAATACCCAAAACATCCTTGGATAAGACATTGGATGCCGCAAAGCCTTTGATAAAGGTGGTATCGCCAGTCGTGACAGCTTGCGCGAAATTGTTCCAATAACCGCTCACGAAGGTGAGAGGTTGATCGACATGATTGACCAACGTGTCTGTGAACTCAGTCGCCACTATTTTTTCGGGTAGCGTATCGAGGGCAGCTGTCAAATCGCTTGTCGAAGGCGATGTGGAGATATTAAAGGCGATGTATTGATAGTTTTGATAGAGACCATCGGTTAACACGAATGATCCGACAAAATTCTCGCTTCTTGAGACTACCAAATAGCCATTTTCCTCACTATAGGACAGGAAGATAACACGAACTTGGTATCCCGATTCTAAGGTAATGACGGTTCCCTCGGTCATAAATTGACGAGGAAGTGGATTGCTTCCGGCATAAACCGTACTTGCGGACAGGGCAGTTCCATTCGTATTCCAATATCCTAATCCAAAGACGAGTGGGTCGACATCGTAAGAAAATTTTTCAGAAAGCGAGTCGAGTTGCGTGGACAAGTTTTGTGCTGGAACCGCGGAAATATTGAAAGCGATGTATTCATAACTTCCCCAGAACGTTTCATCCAAAGTAATAGTACCCGTCAAATTGTCAGAACGCAACGCCACGGTATACTGTCCATATCCATCATATTCTAAATAGATGACACGGACTTGATATCCTGCTTCAATGGTGATGGCATTGATGTTTTCATAATAATGTTTTGATTGTGGCGCAGAGGCTGCATACCCTTGAAGCCATTCCATGTTCGAGTTCGTTGTCGTCACTTCATGTTTTCCGAGTTCCCAATATCCAGAGATAAAGGAAATCGTCGCATCTGTATGAGGAACAGCGAGCGGATGAATGTCGACAACTGTCGTTAGGTCTGCGGAAGACAGATCCATATCTTCATTGGTCGTGGTCACGATAAACGCGATGAGTTCTTTGCCTTCCTTGAAAGATGCGCTAAGCAAGAGCGGTTCGGTTTGGAATGCACTCACGGATTCCACAGTGTACACACCGGCATCAAAACTCAACACAGCATAAGCGAACTTGTATCCTGAAACGACTTCGAAGATGTCGTCTGTGTCAAAATATCCAGGCGTAAGTGGGTTCGAAGAAAGATAATTGACATTCGAAGTCAATGAAGTACCCGCAACTTCCCATAAACCTGAGGTCCATGCAAGTTCGGAATCAACATGACCTTCGCCAGTACCTTCGGGATGATAGAGGTGGAACAACCCGACGACTTCATCAAGTCTTGTGTTGATGGCCGATGTCGGATTAGTCGTAATGTTGAATCCTACGTAATCGTAATTACCCCAGAACGCTTCATCCACTTCAATATATGGAGTTTGATACAACGCCGTACGATAGACAACGTGATAGCCTTCTCCTACTTTTTCAAAGAAGATGACGCGATATTGGTAACCCTCGGCTATGACAATTTCCGATCCCACAGGCAACATGTACTTCGGAATTGGCATGACGGCGGCGAAACTATTATACAAGGCGTCGGTGGAAGGAGCAACCGCGGTTGCATTATCATTCCAGAATCCTTGGACGTAATCAAAATCGAACTCCACACCGTTCACATCGATGACTTCAGGCTCAGGAGCCGTGGTATACGTGGAAGCGACGACTTGATATCGAGATTGATACGCGTTATTGACCGCTTCCATCGCGAGTTGTTGTTGTAATTCGGAAACTCCGGTCGGCATATAAGCAATCGTGGATGGAGAAACATCAAATCCGGTAATTTGTTTAAAGAACATGAGTCCCGCAATATAACGACCTAGCGGATCGGACAAATGATATCCATCCCGGTTAAAATAATCCCCAATATATGAGGTTCTTGCATTTTGAATCGCGGTTACAGAAGGGATGACCGATTCGATTTGAGCAACCGTTAAAATCTTTTGGTTCACGGCGTTGATGATCGCATGATACATCGTTTGTTGGTCGCTGCCATAGTTTAGAAATCCGGAATGCGTCGAAGTTTGGGCATAGGCCCATGTCATGTGCCACATGATTTGAACATTCGGGTTGGTTGCGTTGGCTTCAATATACTCTACCAAGCGAACCACATAATCGCTATAGGAACTTGGCATTCCACTGTCTTGGGAAACTTGTTGGATGGTGATGACATCCCAATCTTCCAAGGTCAATGCTGTGCTCAGTTTCATCCCTGCTTGCGTCGAAATGGACGCACTCGTGTAAAGTTGGTACGTGTAAGCGGGAGAATCCGAAATCATGTTGGCCACATGGGTCGCCAAAGAACATCCGCCGATATACATATTCGCAACAACGATATTTTCAGGATCGATGCCATAGGAATTGGCGATGCTCCACAAATAACGTTGTGCATCCTCAGAGAAACTATTGCCAATGGAAAGAACTTTAAACGTGTTGTTGAAATCGGTTGGCGTTTTCCATTTTGCATACAGTTGCATGTTCTCGGTCACAACGTCCGCGCTGAAATCCCAAACGTTGGTAAGGGCTTCGTCGGTATACCAACCTGCGAAACGATATCCAGTTTTCTCTGGATCCGTTGGAAGGCTGATTTTTTCGTTTTCATATACTGACACTGCGGAGATGACGGTGCCACCATCCACGTTGAAAGTCACACTATACTCCTCAGGAATGGCTTCCCAAGCAGCATAGAGCGTCATATCCGAGCTGACCGTATTGACATAGAACAACCATTCAATCTCGAGTTCTGCATCGAGATACCATCCCATAAAATTAAAGCCTTCTTTGGTAGGAAATAGCGGTTCAGGAACGTACCCACCGTTTGCGACTTGAACAGTGGAAACGGGTGAACCTCCATTGGTGTTAAAGGTAACGGTAAACGTATCCTCTGATACAGGGGTCCATTTCGCATACAACGTCACATTTTCAGTGACAGTATCTGTGGCAAAATTCCAAGGTGTCGATAACGAGCTTTCCTTGAACCAGCCATCAAAGGTATATCCTTCTCTCACGGGAGCGGTTGGTTCGGGAATAGACGCACCATCCGCAAGAGATAAGGATTCCATGGAGTATCCATCATACACGACGAAGTCCACGGAATAAACGTTGGTTTCTGTCGTTTTGCATCCGATAAGTGCAGCGAATGCAAACACAGATAGAAAAAAGAACGCGAATTTTTTCATTGCTCCTCCTACATTTTGAGTTAGTGAAACGTTTCACTAAATTGAAAAAAATGAATAGCCGACAAATTCTGCCGTCTACATTTTCTAATATACATGATGGGTTTTTGATTGTCAAGGGATTTATTGGAAGCGTTTACTTCATTTGTGCAAGTAGCACATCCGGAAAAATAGTCACATTTTCACGAGGTGAATCTTGGATTATTCGCAAACAAAAATGGGATTATAATAATCCCAAATGTCATGGATGAATCAAGTTGATTCCAAAAGCATGGGAATCCTATTTCACATGAATGATTTGCACTTTTGGAGTTCTCGTTGTCAATTCATGGAAATACTGGTTAAAATCGAGATTCGATTCGTCAATACGATCAAACACAAGTAGTGCCGAACTTTTCTTGAAGATGCATCCAACATATTCAGTCCCCATATAGATGGTTTGAATATCATTGATATCGTAGATTTGAATCCCTTTTGAGATTTCGCTTTCCGATTCTACAAGGATGCTTTGCTCGTAAAATGTCAACTTGGAATTCAGATTTGGAAAAGCTTCTGATCGTAATTGTGCGTTTTTCTTCGGAGACGTGTAGGAATTCACAATCAAAAAAATAGGAACCCAGCCAAAACCTACGAAAAACCATAGAGCTTCAGGCATACTTTGACGAGACGTAATCATCAAAACCGCTAAAAGAAAGGCAAAAAATAACGTTATAAGTAGAACTGCTCTTCTCTGTTGACTTGCATTGGCTCGAAAA
>JAQVKB010000126.1 GCA_028694875.1 Candidatus Izemoplasmatales bacterium | reverse complement strand
GTGATCAGCTCCTCTCTCTCATTCGTCAATCGTTATTCGGGCGTTATGTCACTATATTAGGGGAAGAAGCAGGTCTTCATTTTCTTCTGCGATTTGACGATCAAACAAAGGAACGCGAAGCGATTCATTCACTGCGCCAAAAACGAATCCGAATCGTTGGTTATCAAGACTATTTTTGGGAGAGAAACGATCAAGCGTCCTGTTGTTTTGTCATGGGGTATGCTGGTCTCAAAGAAAAAGCGATGATGCGATTCATCGCAGAAATCGAGGATATGTGGATGAAACAACATTTTGAATTCGTCAGGCCCAATCTATCCATGGAGAAGGCGTATTTCGAATATCTCGAAGAGTGGGGAAAAGAGGCTAAAATGGTCCCGTTTGCGGCGCGCTTTCAACAAGATAGTTTTGAAGCCTGGCTCGACCAAAAAAAGCGAGAAGAAGATCCCCAAACGACACCAGAAGGTTGGGTTAGTGCGACATTGTTTGCGTTGATGGTGGATGGTAAAATTGCGGGTTTTTTGCATTTGCGTCATGACCTCAACGAACACCTTTTGCAGGTAGGAGGACACATTGGATATGGGATTCGTCCATCGATGCGTGGCAAAGGATATGCCAAAATAATGCTTCGACTTGGGCTCTTAGAAGCCAAGAAACTCGGTTTATCCAAGGTTTTGATTACCGCTGATGATGACAATCCGGCTTCTTATCGAACCATTGAATCGTGTGGAGGAATCCTCGAAAATCGTTTTCATGAAGAAGAGCACGATGTGCTTCGATATTGGATTGACATCCAAACCCGTGAATTTTAGTCATTGACATGTCGATAGAAGTGTTATAATGGAACCGTTGGATAGGAGTTGACAAGATGGATCGAATCAAAGTAGAACAACTAAAGAAGTATTATGGCCCCTTTCGCGGATTAGAAGAAGCTACTTTTTCCGTCAAAGAAGGCGAGATATTCGGTTTTGTTGGGCCGAATGGCGCTGGAAAGACGACGCTAATTCGATTGTTGTTGGGTTTGATTAACCCGACATCGGGACAAGCCCAAATTGATGGATATTCCCCATGGAACGAAGCCGTCGAAATCTATAAGGAAGTAGGATATCTTCCGAGTGAAGCCTTCTTTTTTCCTGAAATGAAAGTCAATGATGTCATCGCTTTTTATCGGGATATGCGGAAAGCGAATCAAGACCGCGTTGAATTGCTATGTCAACGTTTTGATCTTGATCGAACCAAGCGAATCCGCGAACTATCGTTTGGCAATCGGAAGAAGCTTGGGATTGTGATTGCGATGATGCACGAACCCAAACTTTTGATTTTGGATGAACCCACCACGGGACTCGATCCTCTGATGCAACAAGCTTTCCTTGATTTGCTGCTCGAAGAGAGAAAAAAAGGCGCGACGGTCTTTTTGTCATCGCACATTTTGTCCGAAGTCGAAAAAATCTGCGATCGCGTTGCCTTGATTCGAGAAGGCGTCGTCAGTCATGTCTATGACATGAAAGAAATCAATCTTCTTCATCAACGAAAAATCTCAGTTCGTCCGGAAATTCAAGGAACGTTGATTCCTGGATTGACTCCTTTGGAGAAAACGGAAGAGGGCATGTCGTATTCTTATGAAGGAGAAATTGCACCTCTCCTCGCGTTTTTGGCAAAGCAACAAATTTCGGACATTACGATTCGTGAATCTTCTCTCGAAGAAATGTTCATGCATTTTTATCAAAAGGAGGACCCAGATCATGTTTGATTCCGTGTTGTTTGCCCTTGAGTTTCGTCGTAGTCAAAAATCGCTTTGGATTTGGACATTGGCGATTGCGGCAACGATGGTGATGGTCATTCTTCTATATCCCATGGTCAAAGATATGTATTCAGCGATTCCACCAGAGTACGAGGATTTCTTAGCTGCTTTTGGGGGACTTCCGAATAACATTTTGGAATATTATGCCACCGAGGGTGCCATGATGCTTCAACTGTTTGGCGGTATGTATGCGGCCATTGAAGGATATGGGGCTATCAATCGTGACGATCGCGAAAAAACGGTAGAAACCCTTTTTACCCTACCGCGTCGTCGCGAACAAGTGTTCGCCACCAAACTCCTCCGGGCTTTGACCAATATCACGATTTTTTCGCTCGTCAACTATGTATTATCGGTCCTTTCCTTTGTCATTCTCAAAGAATCGATTGACCAAGGCATCTTTCTTGCGTTCAACGCCTTGAATCTGTTGATGTATGTCATCATCGCGGTATTGACATTCTCCATCGCCGGAATCTCGAAAGCAACACCCAAGAATGGGATTGCCATCGCTGTCCCCATCGTGATGTATATACTGTTTGTGTTTTCTTCCATGACAAACAATGAATGGTTGGAGAAACTTCAATATTTGACTCCCTTCACCTTCGCGGATCCTGTGGTGTTAATCAAAGAAGGAGGCAGCGTTGAGGGAATCTCACTCCTAGTATATGGCGCGTTATCTCTCGGTTTATTGACGCTCGCCTATTTCCGTTTTCAGAAGCGTGAGTTTACCATCTGATTTTTCAAAGAAGGACCATAAGGTCCTTTTTTTCATTGAAAATGGGGCTTTCCAATGAAAGCGCTTTATGTTATGATGGTAATTGTGAAAGTGGTGAGAACATGCGGATCGAAGAACATCCAATCCTAACCTTCGAAGTGAAGAAGGAAATTCCTTTTACCTTTGACGGCAAAGCAGTGGTAGGGCGAGAAGGCGACACGATTGCTAGTGCACTCCATGCTTTAGGGATTCTAGCGCTGAGCAACAGCATCCGCCAGCATCGGCATCGGGGACTTTATTGTGCCATTGGAAACTGTGGTTCATGTCATATGACCGTGAATCATGTGGCCAATGTCCGAACTTGTATGACCAAATTAGAAGCGGGAATGATTGTCGAAAGCCAACCCGGAAAGGGGCGAATCCTATGATTCACACCTCTCTAAGCATCGTTGGTGGTGGACCTGCTGGACTTTGCGCCGCCATCGAGGCAAGCAAACGCGGTGTCGACTCCATTCTCTTTGAACGTTTTGATCAACTGGGAGGTCAATTGGTCAAGCAAACTCATAAATTTTTTGGATCCCAGCGACAATACGCTGGAACCAGAGGATTTGACATCGCATCGAAGTTAGAACGTGAACTTCATGAATCCAATCAATGTCAAACAAAACTCAACACCACCGTCGTGGGAATGTATCCCAACCATGTGTTGACAGTCTCTGGACCGGAAGGATATCAAAAAATACAAAGCGAAGCGATCATTGTGGCGAGCGGAGCCAGTGAACGCTATTTGGTGTTTGAAAACAACGACTTGCCAGGAATTTATGGGGCTGGAGCCGTACAGACTTTAATGAATCAATATGGTGTTCTTCCTGGCAAGCGTGTGGTCATGGTAGGTTCCGGTAATATCGGTTTGATTGTATCCTACCAGCTTCTGCAAGCTGGTGTCGATGTTGCGTGTGTCATCGATGCGGCGCCAAAGATTGGTGGATACCTTGTCCACGCATCCAAACTACGTCGGCGAGGAGTTCCGATCCAAACTTCAAGAACCATTCTCCGTGCTGAAGGCAAATCTCAGGTCGAACGTGTTATCACTATCGGCTTGGATCAAGCATGGCGTCCTATTCCAGGTACGGAAGAAACCTTGGAATGCGATTTATTATGCCTTGCGGTAGGATTATCCCCATTAACGCAACTTCTGTCCATGGGTGGCGCGTCGATGCGTCAAATCCAAGAATTGGGTGGCGTGGTTGCTGTTGAAGGCAACGAAGGACAAACGACCTTGGAGGGAATCTACGTGGCTGGTGATGCCGCTGGAATCGAAGAAGCAAGTTCTGCCATGGTTGAAGGAAGGATAGCTGGAATTCGGGCAGCAATGCAACTTGGACATGGACTTCCGGATGACAATCATACTCTCCAGCAATTGGAAGAAGAACTTCAAGGACTACGCCGTGGACCGTTTGGCGCAAAGACGAGGATTGGTCTCGACAAACTGAGGGAGGAAAAACATGCTTGAAAAGACCGGTATCGCGACAAGCGATCAAGTACAAAAAGTATTCCCTCCAGAACGATTTCAGACAAAGCCAAAAGCCATCATTGAATGTTACCAAGAGATTCCCTGCAATCCTTGTGAAACTTCTTGTCCTTACGGTGCGATTACCGTAGGAGAAGACATCAATCAGATTCCAAAACTCGACGTTGAAAAATGCGTCGGATGTGCAATTTGTGTCGCACAATGCCCAGGACTTGCGATCATGGTCGCAAGCAAAAAAAGAGAGACCGCCCAATTTCGAATTCCGTGGGAATATCTCCCTTTACCTCAAAAAGGTGAAATTTGAAGCGCTTGCGACCGCAGTGGCGCAAGGATTGGAACTGCCATGGTCAAACATGTGATTCCCAATCAAACCACATCCAAAACGGCCGTTGTCACAGTCGATGTGG
>JAQVKB010000125.1 GCA_028694875.1 Candidatus Izemoplasmatales bacterium | reverse complement strand
GTACCTCAAGAATATCTTGACCAAGTCACGAAGGCATTACCCAAACATACCGTGATTCGTTTCCCGCAAGGGGAATCCAGCAAAAGTTTGGATACCTATCGTTTTGTGACCGACCAAATGATTGAAGCTCAAATTCCCAAAGATGGTTGTTTGATTGCCTTAGGCGGCGGCGTGACCGGAGATTTGGGTGGCTTTGTGGCCGCGACCTATCAACGCGGCATCGATCTTATTCAAATTCCGACGACGTTGTTATCACAAATTGATTCCAGTGTGGGTGGTAAAGTCGCGATCAATACCGACAAAGCGAAAAATGTGTTGGGTACTTTTTATCCGGCATCGCTCGTGTTGATTGATCCGAAAACACTCCAAACACTCTCGAAACGACATTTCGCCAATGGAATGGCGGAAATGATTAAATACGGGATGATTGCGGATTGTCACTTCTTTAATCGTCTGAAGAATGAAGATATTACTAAAGATTTGGCTTCCTTTATCTTCCGTTCTTTGGAAATCAAAAAACATTATGTCGAACACGATGAATTCGATACAGGGTTACGACAATCTCTCAATTTTGGACATACCTTTGGTCATGCGCTGGAGTCGTATTACCATTATGAGAAATATCTTCATGGAGAAGCGGTGGCGATTGGGATGGTGATGATTCTATCCAAAGCCAACGTCCGCAAAGAACTCGTGGAAGTGTTGAAAAAGTATCATTTGCCGACAGAGGATTCTGCCACGCTTTCCGAACTCAAAGATTATATTCGCCGCGACAAAAAGAAACGCGGAGAACTGCTTCATATCGTGGATGTCTTAGAAATTGGGGAATCCGTGATAACCCAATCGAAATTTGATCTATAGGAGGTCTTGAGATGAATACCATTGGTCAAACGATTCGTGCTACTTTTTTTGGCGAATCCCATGGAAGCGCACTTGGCATCGTCCTCGATGGACTTCCTGCTGGCATCGTCCTCGATGAAACTAGGATTCAGAACGCATTAACACTTCGACGTCCCAAAAGCATGTATTCCACGTCGCGCAGCGAACCGGACAACTATGAAATCTTATCCGGCCTCTACGAAGGAAAAACCACGGGAGCGGCGCTCACGTTTTTGATTCGCAATCAAAATACGATTTCCGCGGATTATTCCGCTTTGGTCGGTCGTCCTCGTCCTTCGCATGCGGACTATCCCGCTCATGTCAAATATGAAGGGTTCAACGATCCTCGTGGTGGTGGAATCTTCTCAGGAAGATTGACCGCACTGTGGGTTATCGCTGGCGCTATTGCGATGCAACTTCTTGAAGAACAAGGCATTTTTGTCGGTTCACACATTCGTCGTCTTGCGAACATCGAGGATGATGGTTTTGATTTTGTGCATGTTCAAGGGACGACGCTTCAACGTCTCTCTCAATCCGAATTTCCTTTGCTAAACCCTCGAGTTGAACCATTGATGAAAGCCGCAATTCTAGAAGCCAAAGAAGAAATGGATTCTGTTGGTGGTGTCGTGGAAACCGCCGTAACTGGGCTTCAACCAGGACTAGGATCACCACTCTTTGATTCCATCGAAAGTCGAATTGCATCGTTGTTATTTGATGTTCCTTCGATCAAAGGAATTGAGTTTGGCACAGGATTTCCAATCACACAAATGCGTGGTTCTTCTGCGAATGACCCCTATCAACTCGTGGAAGGAAAAATTCAAACCAAAACCAATCATAACGGCGGAATCTTGGGTGGAATGACAACAGGCATGCCTTTGGTTTTCCGCGTTGCGGTCAAACCAACGCCCTCGATTGGAAAACCACAAACCACAGTGAACCTCCAAACGATGAAGGAAGAAACCCTTGAAATCAAAGGTCGTCACGATCCTGCCATCGTCAATCGCGTTGTGCACGTGATTAACGCTGTGACCGCGTTTGGCATTCTGGATTTGATTCTTTCCTCCCCTAAGGCGAGGTGAACTTTTTGTACGGACTCATCGGGAAAAGTTTAAAACATAGTCTCTCTCCGCAAATTCATCATCTCTTTGGCAACCCTTCCTATAGTTTGTTTGAGACTGAAAACCTTGAAAAGCTTCTTCAAGACTATCCTTGGAAAGGATTCAATGTCACGATTCCCTACAAAGAAGCGATTTTGCCTTACTTAACTCGTTTGGAAGGAGCCGCGAAAGAAACCCAATCCGTCAATACCGTGTTGAAACAAGGGGACGAATGGGTCGGATACAATACGGATGTCTATGGTTTTCAAAAACTCCTCGAACACTACCAAATCGAGGTCTCTGGAAAGCAAGTTGTCATCCTGGGAAATGGTGGCGCGGCCAAAAGTGTCAAGTACGTGTTGAACCAATTTGGTGCGCAAACGACCACCCTCGCAAGACATCCTCTCGATTCTTCGGAGGTCGAGCTGAATTCGCTCGACACGATGCCTTTTTGTGATATAATCGTTCATACCACCCCCGTCGGGATGTATCCCGGCAACGCGGCGGAATGCTTGATTGATTTCAAAAAATTTCCAAAGGCCACGATTGCGATTGATTTGATCTACAATCCGTTACGTTCTTCCTTTTTGTTGGAAGCCCAGGCTCATGGACTCACCATTATCAATGGACTCTATATGCTTGTCGCACAAGCAGCCGCGGCCCATGGACTCTTCTTTCACGAAGTGGTTCCTACCGAAATTGTCGAAAAAACCTATCGAACAATCAAACGTCAAATCACCAACATCGTGTTGGTAGGTATGCCGTTATCCGGCAAATCCAAATTTGCGCGCATCTTATCGCAATCGCACGAAAAGCAACTCGTGGATACCGACGAAACCATTGAATTCATCGCCAGAAAGAAAATATCGGACATCTTTGAAACGGAAGGCGAAGCAACGTTTCGAAGAATGGAACGCAATCTCATCGAAAGCTTGTATCCATCGCATAATATGGTGATATCTACCGGTGGTGGGATGATTGAAGACGATCTCTCGATGCGTCGACTGCGACAAAATGGTGTCGTTGTCTTTTTGGATAAAGATGTCGAGAACATCGCGTCGCAAACCATTCGAAACCGACCTTTAATTCAGTCATCCAAAGATGTCTACGCCCTGTATGAGCGAAGACTTCCGAAATACATCCAGTATGCGGACGAACGTGTCCATATCGTTTCTGACACCAAAACCCATACGGAGGAAATCGAGGCGAAATTGCATGAATATTTTAGTCATTAATGGTCCCAACCTCAATATGCTTGGCATTCGCGAACCTGAAATCTATGGATCCAAGTCCTATAATGACCTCGTGAACCTTCTTTTGGATTATGCCAGCGAACGGAAAATTCACCTTGAGGTATACCAATCCAATCACGAAGGCGAAATCATCGATCTGCTTCAAGACAAACGTGATGCTTTCCATCGCCTTATCATCAACCCTGGTGCCTATACTCATTATAGTTATGCGATTCGCGATGCGATCACGTCGTGTCGATACGATGCCATTGAAGTTCATCTCTCGGATATCCACCATCGCGAAGATTTCCGAAAAATCTCCGTCATTCAAGACGTCTGTGTCAAACAAATCTCCGGAAAAGGCTTCGACGGATATCTCGAAGCCATCGATCACTTTTTGAAAGGATAGATTCTCATGATTATTAAATTCAAAGCCGATGCCCGTAAAGAACAAATCGAGCATTTACGCGAATATCTTACCAAACAAGGGTTCGGCATTCACGAAAGTATTGGTACCACCATCACCATTTTCGGTGTGGTTGGCGACACCTCAAAAATCGACCCACAAAGTTTTTATGTGTTCGATTATGTCGATACCGTCCTTCGTGTCCAAGAACCCTTTAAGAAAGTCAATC
The DNA here is from genome assembly GCA_028694875.1 of Candidatus Izemoplasmatales bacterium. Lineage (GTDB taxonomy): Bacteria > Bacillota_I > Bacilli_A > Izemoplasmatales > Hujiaoplasmataceae > JAHIVB01. The sequence goes on along the minus strand of JAQVKB010000125.1, from coordinate 612 downwards.
GCAAATTCCAACCTGTCGATACGATTGTGGATGTTTCCGGCGTCAAGATTGGTGGAAAAAACATTGTCGTGATGGGTGGCCCTTGTGCGGTAGAAACCTTCGAACAAATGGATACGATTACGCCGCTTGTCCAAGCCGCGGGCGCGACGATTCTTCGCGCTGGCGCGTACAAACCAAGAACCAGCCCTTATTCGTTCCAAGGATTAGGGATTCCTGGACTCGACTTACTGAGACAGATGAAAGAAAAATACAATATTCCGATTGTCAGTGAAGTGATGTCGATCGAGGATGTCCCCGCGTTCGTGGAAAACGTCGATTTGATCCAAGTTTGCGCGAGAAACATGCAGAACTTCTCTCTTCTCAAGGAACTTGGAAAAACCAACAAACCGATTTTATTAAAAAGAGGTCTCGCAAACACCATTGAAGAATGGTTGATGTCCGCGGAATACATCATGGCCGGCGGAAACCCGAATGTCATCCTTTGCGAAAGAGGCATTCGCACCTACGAAACCTCCACGAGAAATACGTTGGATATCTCTTCGGTCGCGGTCGTCAAAAAACTGACCCACCTACCGATTATCATCGATCCTTCGCACGCGGCAGGTCGTTGGG
>JAQVKB010000124.1 GCA_028694875.1 Candidatus Izemoplasmatales bacterium | reverse complement strand
ACTGCGGAGATGAAGATTCCAAGAACCATACCCGCAATCAGAATCAACAGGACCAAACGGCCGACTTTACTTTTGGTCGGGTTATACGTCTTGATTTCTTTCTCGGTATCATTCGGTCTTGGTCTGGATTTGGTATCCGCCATCTTAATCACCTCATGTTCATGTGCTTTATATATTATATATGATTCGTGTCCAAAAGAAAAGGGTTATTTTGTAAAACCGATCTCGTCTCAATTGAGATTTCGACAATAATCGATGACGCTTTGCGTCAAATAGTTGGGTGTAGAGGCTCCGCTCGAGACGCTCACGGTTTGAACTCCTTCAAACATGGAAGGTTTCAAATCCTCGACCGAACCCACCAAATATGTTAAAGTATGGGTTTCTTGCTCACTGATTTTCACCAAATTCTTGGAATTATTGCTTCTTGGATCTCCTACAATGAGGCACAAATCGACGCCTTGATTGTATTTGATTAATGCTTCTTGACGCATCCTCGTTGCATCGCAGATTTCGTCAGAGAATACAGACTTCGGATATTTGATGGAAATCGCGGAGCGAAGTGAAGCTAAATCTCGAATCGAAAATGTGGTTTGATTGGTCACGAAGAGGTTGTGGTTCTTGATACTCAATGAATTCAAATCTGTTTCCGACGATATCAAATGAACCTTGTCCGACAGAAGTACGACAGACTCCGCTTCCGGATGCCCCTCTTTCCCGAGATACAAAACATCGAATCCCTCTTCGAGTTTTTGCTTCACTAATTGTTGGGTTCTTAAAACATCGCGACAAGAGGCATCGATGACATCAATACCGCGTTTTTGAAGTGAAGATATCACTTCAGGAAGAATCCCATGGGCAGTGATGATAACAGTTCCGTCTTGGATTTGATCGGCGAGTTCCTGTCTTGTCTTTGTCGGATCATCCAACGTGACGACGCCTTTCCTCGCGAGATCATCGACAACATGTCGATTATGAACAATCATCCCCAGAATCGTGATGGGTCTTCGTACTTGGGGGTTATTGATGGCTTCTTCGACCAATTGGATGGCATGATACACACCAGGGCAAAATCCTCTTGGTCGAATCTCAATCACGTTCATAGCTGCCTCGTTTCCGTTTACTTTAAGATGGCTTTATTATATAATAGTTTTGACCTTTTATCAAAAAGAAAGCGTGATGAACATGAAATACAACCATACCTACGTGGAAGATGCCGTGAAGCGCATCGGATTTACTCAATATACGGATGTTCAAGAGAAAATCATACCCTTGTTATCCAAACATATGACATTTGTATGCAAAGCAAGAACAGGTTCCGGAAAGACACATAGTTATCTTTTGCCAATTTTCGATCAACTCGATCTCAATCGCGCGGAAGTCCAAGCGGTCATCATTGCCCCAACCAAAGATTTGGCAGAGCAAATCGTTCGTTTTGCAAGAGAACTTTTCGAGTCCTCTGCCAACGCTATCGATCTTCGGATTTTCACGGGAGCCACTGATCGGACGAGTGATATTCAACGATTGGAAAAATCTCAACCCCAAGTCGTCGTGGGAACTCCAGGTCGACTCTTTGATTTGATTCGCAAAGAAAATGTACTCAAAGCGTATACCGCCGCTTTTGTTGTGATTGATGAAGCAGATATGACTTTGGGTGTTGACTTTATAGAACAGATGGATGGAATCATGGGCGTCTTTCAATCTACGGCATCGATGTCGCTGTTTTCTGCGACGTTACCAGAGACCATCAAAGTCTTTGTGAACAAGTATTTTCAACGTCCTTCGATCATTGAAATGGATACGGATAAGGCTTCCAATCGCCAAATTATCCATTCTTTTGTCAAAACCAAAGAGCGCGATCGCATTGAAGTCTTGGCTTCTGTGCTTTCTGCCATGAATCCATATCAAGCCGTTGTCTTCTGTAACACCAAAGAAAGTGCGAATTTGGTGCATCAATGGATGAAAGAGCAAGGTTTTTCCGTCGCATTAATTCATGGTGATGTCGATGAACGTCGTCGTCGTCAGATTATCAGAGAGCTACGAGATTTGAAGCATCAGTATTTGGTCGCAACCGACATTATGTCGCGAGGGATTGATCTCGAAGGATTGTCCCATGTCATCAACTTTGAACTTCCTCGTGATCCCGCTTTTTATCTCCATCGGACAGGTAGAACCGGAAGAATGGCTTTTGATGGCGTCTCCATTAGTTTGTATGACCTCGCGGACGATTCGTATGTCGATGGTCTTGAATCACGTGGTATCGCCACGCGATATGTCGAGATTGTCAACAAAGAGATTGTTGCTGCACGTGTCCGGTCGCAACGAACCAAACGTGTCAAGCCGGATAGCCCGACCTTAACCAAGTTGAAAACGACCACCAAAAAACCAACAGATATCAAACCGAATTATCGAAAGAAGCAGAAAGAAAAACTAGAAAAAGCCGCGAAAAAAGCAGATCGGAGACGATAAGATGTTACGAATTGGAAGTCATGTCTCTTTGGGCGGGGTAGAACAATTCCTCGGTAGTGTCAAGGAGGCTTATTCCTATGGAGCCAATGCCTTGATGGTATATACGGGTGCCCCACAAAACACAATTCGACAACCCATCGAAAAAATGCGTATTGAAGAAGCCCATCAATTTATGATTGAACACAACATGGAAAAAGAAAACATTATCGTCCATGCACCCTATATCGTTAATCTAGGAAATCCAGATCCGGTCAAACAAGAATTTGCGATTGCATTCTTAAGCGAAGAAATTCGACGTACAGAAGCTTTAGGTTCTCATGTCATCGTCCTTCATCCTGGTGCACACATGAATGAGGGCTCTGAAGCAGGCATCGCACGGATTGCGGAAGGAGTTAATGCCATCCTTACAAAAACGGCGCCGAGTTCGGTCGTCATCGCTTTGGAAGGAATGGCGGGAAAAGGCACGGAAGTAGGTCGTACTTTTGAAGAACTAGCAGGAATCATTCAGTTGATTGAAGATCAATCGCGCATTGGTGTTTGTCTCGATACCTGCCATATGAGTGATGCTGGATATCCTGTCAAAGATGATTTTGATGCCATTCTCGATGAATTTGATCGCGTCGTCGGATTGTCTTATTTGAAAGTTCTGCATGTCAATGATAGCAAAAATCCTCAAGGGGCCCACAAGGATCGTCACGAAAACATTGGCTTTGGTTTTTTAGGATTTGATGCCATTTTCAAAGCCATTCACCACCCCAAGCTCGAAGCGATTCCGAAGATACTCGAAACTCCCTATGTTGATTCTTTGACGGATTCCAAGAAATCCTATCCACCTTATCGATATGAAATCGAGATGATTCGAAAAGGTGAGATGAATTCGAACCTTCTCGACGATGTTCGTCGTGAAAATGAGGCGTAACGAAGATGGCACTTCATGTCGTGCTGTATCAACCTGAGATTCCTCAAAACACCGGAAATATCATGAGAACATGCGCAGGGACAGATACGATTCTTCATCTGATTGAACCTCTTGGATTCAAACTCGATGAGAAATATCTCAAAAGAAGCGGTGTGAATGTCATTCAGCACGTCACACTTCATATTCACCCAAATTGGGAAGATTTCTTATCGACATGTCAAGGTACGATGGTCTTCTTAACGCGCTATGGCTCGAAAAGCCCCGATCAAATCGATTTTTCGAACATGGATGAAACTTATTATCTCGTGTTTGGCAGAGAGTCGACAGGGGTTCCCAAATCCATCCTTCGTCAATATCCTGATCAACTGTTCCGTTTGCCGATGAATGATAAGATTCGTAGTTTAAATTTGGCCAATACGGTCTGCACTGTTCTCTATGAAGCATTACGACAACGCCATTATGAAGATTTATCGCTCACAGAGCCGAAAACACTCAAAGGTCCTAATTGGATCTTTGAAGAAGATGAATAAGAACCGTCCATTTTGTTGGACGGTTTTTTCATGATTTGAAGAAATTACCCCTAAGGAATTTTGAAAATCTGTTATAATAAAAGTAACATGTCATAAGGAATGATATTATGAAGTTGACAGTCGGTAGCAAGATCGTGTTGCATAGTTATAAGCACGACCGCACTCTGCATCGCATTTGGGAACAAGCCACGGTTCTCAAAGAGACGGAAGATGTGATTGTCGTCGCCAATCGACGCACCAAAGTGATTGAGGCGAATGGTCGTTTCTGGTACACCAAAGAACCCTCGGTATCTTACTTTTTTAAGCATCACTGGTACAATGTCATTGGCATTCTCAAAACCAATGGCGTTAGTTACTATTGTAATTTATCGTCTCCAACTTTGGTGGACGAGGAAGCCCTGAAATACATTGACTATGATTTGGATGTCAAGGTCATCGTCGATGGGACCGTTTCGGTTCTCGACCGCAATGAATATCGCAAGCATCAACGATTGATGAACTATCCCGATGAAATCTGTGATATCCTCGAAAAAGAAATGGAAGACTTGAAAGCTCGAAT
>JAQVKB010000123.1 GCA_028694875.1 Candidatus Izemoplasmatales bacterium | reverse complement strand
TCAGCGCTTTTCGGCGCTCATGATAATCGGGCAAGGCTTGTTCGACCAGTCGGTAAAAATTAGCTTGATGACCGGCAATCCGTAAATGGGCAAGTTCATGAACGAGAATCGCTTCGAGATACTTCACATCATATCTTGCGAGCAAACTGTTGAGACGAATCGAACCCGTATCCGAGCGACAACTTCCCAATCGTGTTTTCATTGCTTGCGCCGATAATTTCAAATGGCGAATTTGAAAGAGCGCAACCCACTCGGGATGAATGGAACATAGTTCGTGCGCCTTCTGTACGGTTTGTTTGGCATAAAAAGATAAGACTAGTGATGGAAGACGATCTTTGTCTTGAATCCGGAACTTGATCGAATTCCCCTCGTAAAAGACATGTGTTGGCCCTTCTTCGATGGTCACAGGGATGTTTCTACCAAACAAAGGAAATCCTTCTTCAAAAGAAAAAACGTCCTCACGCGGAAGATCGATCCAACGGAGGACGGTTTGCGCGTGCAACGCGATAAAATGACGAATGTCCGCTTCGGAGACTTGGTATGGGGCACTGCATTGAAGTTCGCCCCCTCGATACCGCAAATAAGTATGTCGAATATGCTTTCGAAGAATGGTGACTTCGATGTCGCGCGAAGCGATTTGGACCAAGATTTTCATGAAAGCTCCAAAAATCGAATGACGAATCCCGCGGTTGTATGCGCGATTCGTTCCGAAACGTTTTGGTAAACGACTTGTTGATCGGTGGCTCCGATTACATCAGAGATTCCTCGAATCGACAAAAATTTGATGCCAAACTTATAACAAGCAAGGCCAATCGCCATGCCTTCCATTTCGACAGCGAGCGCATCAGGGCATAAAGGTAAAATACGGTTTAGCAACGAAATGTCCGTCACGAAAGTATCCCCTGATACAATACGCCCCGTCAACCACGGCACATTCAAGTCCGTGAACACAAACTTGGCCTTTTGTAACAAGACGTCGTCACTTCGAACTTGAAACGGATCGTTTGCCATTTGACCAAAGGGGAGATCATCAATGGCTTCAAGCGACACATCGAAATAGGTGATGCCACTCGCGAGGACAATTTCACCAACTTTCGAAGGTTTCAATCCACCGGCCAAGCCAATGTTGATGACATATTCGACGTCAAAACGCATCAAAAGAGCAGTCGCTGTCATCGCGGCATTCACTTTCCCGATGCCAGATTGAACCACGACAACGTCTTTTCCGGATAATTTGCCTTGATAAAATGTTTTGTCCGCAATGTTGACTTGACTGACGATGGTCATGGCATCAAGCAAGATTTCGATCTCTTTTTGCATTGCGCCAATGATTCCAATCATGCTGGACCTCCTGTGGAAAAAGAAAAAAGAGAAAAATTTCTCATTTTCTCATTTATTTGATGTCGACGATTTCAACCGAGATTTCTTTGCCGGTTTCCGCTTTGTACGAAAGGCTTTGGCCTTTCTTGTGACCGATCAAGGCCCGACCTAGAGGGGATTCATTGGAAATCTTTTTTTCCAACGGATTCGCTTCAAGATGTCCCACGATTGTGTATTCTTTCGGATCAGGACTGACGCCGAATTTAATCGACACGGTTTTCCCGATGGTGACAACTCGGGAATGGGTGTCGCGAATGATTTCGGAATGTTTGAGAATGTTCTCGATTTCCTTAATTCGCGCTTCGATTCGCGCTTGCTCGTCTCTCGCGGCATCATAATCGGCGTTTTCCGATAGATCCCCCTGAGCTCTTGCTTCTTTCAGCGCTTCGAGGTTCTCTTTCCGGTCGACATCCTTCAGTTTGTCCAGTTCTTGACGGAGATTTTGATATCCGGCTTCGGTCAATTTAAAGGAATTTTCCATCTGTGTTCTCCTTGCATTAAGTGAATAATATTATATCACAAATTGGTTGTATGTCAAAGGCAATTCTTATTTGTTTAGGATCGACATCAGTTTCGCATGAATGAGGTCGACGGCGACGTCATGACTATAGTCATTGGGAATGATGATATCGGCGTATCGCTTGGTGGGTTTGACAAACGCGTAATGCATCGGTTTGACGGTCGTCAAATACTGATCGATGACGCTTTCAATCGTTCTTCCACGTTCGGTGGTGTCTCGAAGAAGGCGGCGAATGAATCGCAAGTCATCATCGGCTTCCACGAAGATTTTGATGTCGGAAAGATTGCGTACGCGTTCATCTTCCAACACAAGGATGCCTTCGAGAATGATGATTTTCGCAGGGTTCACGACTTCAATCGCCTTGGCTCGGGTAAAGGTCTCAAAATCATAGGTTGGCTTTTCAATCGACTTCCCCGCAATCAAATCTACGAGATGCGTATAAAACAGATCGTTGTCGAGCGCAAAAGGATGGTCATAATTGACTTTTTGGCGTTCTTCCAAGGTCATTTCAGATTGGTCTTTGTAATAATCATCATGTTTCAAAACGACAATCGGATAGGAACGAAGATCTTTGAGGATTTTGTCAACGACAGTGGTTTTTCCGGAGGAGGATCCTCCGGCAACAGCGATAATCACGGGACGATTCATTCAAAACACCTTCCTTAACATGTCATAGGGTGAAACGGGGTGCTGACAAGGGATGAAAAGTAATTGTTTCGGATGTCTCGCGACATCCAGTTCGTTTCCCAATTCGTCTTGAAGGGAGGAAACTTGCATTTCATAACGGTCTTTTCCTGGAGAGAAGATTTCGACCGTGTCTCCCACGCGAAAGTGATTTCGTACTTCCAACCAAAATCCTTGTTCTTCGGCTTGGCGGACGATTCCCAAATATTCTTGCGTGACAGCTTCGCTACGCAAATGATAGATTTGTCGTTTGTCTGCTTTCGTATCCGATAAAAACCCAGCGGATGTCGGTCGGTTTTCCGCACGAGAAATCCATTGATCATATTCAGAATCATCTCTGATGATACCAGCAAAGGTGTCGTCAATGCGACGACGATAGGCATCGACAACGGTCGCGACATAATGAACCGATTTCATCCGCCCTTCGATTTTCAACGAAGCCACTCCCGCACGCATCAATTCAGGAACTTGATGAATTCCATTGAGATCCGTGGATGCCATTTGAAAATCAGGGTGATCACTGACAGGTTGATGTTCATGAAGAAGCGTATAATTCCACCTGCAACTATGGGCACAACCGCCACGATTGGCGTCTCTCGCCGAAAGCAGGTTCGAAAGGGTGCATCGTCCCGAATAGGAAACGCACATCCCGCCATGGACAAAGACCTCCAGTTCGGTGGACACTTGATGGGCGATCGAAGATATCTCTTCCATCGAACATTCTCTTGCGAGAACAACCCGCGTCACCCCCAGACTCGCCCAGAACAAGACTCCTTCTGCATTGGCTACGGAAACTTGTGTCGATAGGTGAATGTCAAGACTGGTTGTTTTGGAAGCACGGTCGATGATGATGGGAGAGGAAGCGATAATCGCATCCACACCCAAACTATCGAGGGCATGCAAATAGTCATCCAATTCGCTTAAATCTTCCTCATGCGCGACAATATTGGTCGTGACATAGACTTTCTTCCCACGCTCATGCGCGAAAAGGACAATGTCACCAATGTCTTCCAACGTAAAATTCGAAGCACGTGCCCGAAGGGAAAACTTGGTTCCTCCCAGATACACGGCATCGGCGCCATAAAGCAAAGCGACTTTCGCCCGTTCGAGATCTCCGGCGGGGGCGAGCAATTCCACGTTCAATGTCCTTTCTCCTTGATCAACCCGACGGAAGAAAAGAGAAATCCTGAATCATGGTGGGGATATTTCTTGAGAAACAAGTCTCGCTTCTTGGGGAAACGATGCGCTTGGAGACTTTCGATGTAGGGAAGGTCCTCCATAAACATTCGTGATAGATGGAAGAAATCGATTTGAGTATCAATCTGGTTCCATACCGAGAAAGAGACTTGAGGTTGTGGCCTGAAAATCGTGGTTCCAAAGGAATCTTCCAAAATCGGAAGTTCTTGGTCCGGACGCAAGGGCTCGACCAGACGATATCCAAGGTCGCGAAAATGTGAATTGTGAGTCGTTCCCATCGATTCAAAATAGGCCCTGAGTAAGGGACGTTTGGACGTGAATAACTCGATGTATCCATAGCCATCAAAACCCAAAAGTAGGCGATGCTTTGTCGAAGCCATCGCTTGGATCTCATCCAAACGAAGTTCCCTGCCTAATATCACTCCACCGAGTTCGAGTTGCTCCGCAAAACGAATATCGAAGTGATTTGTCATCAACGTTCCTGGGGCATAAATCATGCGTGAGACTTGGTGATGTTTTTGGAAAAATCGAATCCAGGATAAATCAAAACAGAAGTAATAATCAATTTCCAGAGAAAACAAGGTAAGAAGCGCTTCTTCCATCGAAGATCGAAGTGACTCCATCAACATCGTATTGACGAGCATCGCGATGGTTTTCCCTTGTCTAAAAGCTTCACTTGAGGAAGAATTCCGCTGGGGAGACAATGCGCATGAAT
>JAQVKB010000122.1 GCA_028694875.1 Candidatus Izemoplasmatales bacterium | reverse complement strand
GGATTTGAATTGCTCGAAACCAACCAAAAAACATCATTGGAGTTGACTCCAAAAGTAGTATTGGCTCCATATCAAGGCGTGGTATTTTGTAAGAAAAAACGTTGACATTTCGCGATTATTCGATATAATATAAATGCGTTTGTTTATCACGATTTAACATTTGGTTTACAATATGTAAACTACACTGTTTTCTTCGTGGGACCGACGCATTTTCTTTTAAAGATGGGTATACTAGAACTAAACTGAAATGTTTCTCAAAAAAGGAGCGTACCGTTCGATGTCCAAAAAATTAATTGAATTGAATGACATTTCGAAGTCATTTGGCGACTTGTTGGTGTTGGACCATTTTAACCTCTACATCAACGAAAATGAGTTCGTGACACTCCTTGGTCCCTCCGGGTGCGGGAAAACGACATTGCTTCGTCTCATCGGCGGATTTGAAAGCCCTGACGAAGGATCTATCATTTTTGATGGCAATATCATCAATGACTTGGAACCCCACGAACGGATGATCAATACCTGTTTTCAAAAATATGCTTTATTTCCTCATCTCAATGTTTTTGACAACATCGCTTTTGGTTTGAAAATCAAAAAACTGCCAAAAGATGAGATTGTTTCACGTGTCACGCAAACGCTGAAACTTGTCAAACTTGAAGGCTTTGAAGAACGCAGTGTTTCGACACTTTCCGGCGGTCAACAACAGCGTGTTGCCATTGCTCGCGCCATTGTCAACCGTCCGAAAGTTTTGTTGCTGGATGAGCCACTTGGCGCGTTGGATTTAAAACTTCGTCAAGAAATGCAATATGAACTGAAAGAAATGCAGCGTCAATTGGGAATTACATTCATCTATGTTACCCATGACCAAGAAGAAGCGTTGACTATGTCGGATACGATTGTCATCATGAACGAAGGGAAAATTCTTCAGATCGGCAAACCTGAAGATATTTACAATGAGCCGGGGAATCAATTTGTCGCGAATTTTATCGGCGAATCCAATATCCTCGATGGCATCATGAAAGAAGATTTTTTGGTCGAGATCAATGGAAAGCCATTTCAGTGTGTCGACCAAGGATTCTCCGCGAATGAACAAGTTGAAGTCGTGATCCGTCCTGAAGATTTTGAGTTCTGCGATCCTGACGCCACACATCTCGTGGGTGTTGTCGACTCCTTATTATTCAAAGGAGTCCATTATGAAATCAACGTGATTGTGGAAGGTAGAGAGTATACCATTCATACGACAAAATATCGTGCGATTGGCGATACAGTAGGATTGTCCGTGGAGCCGCAAAACATCCATATCATGAGGAAATCCAAGTCATGAAACGCTTGACCCGTATGCAAATACCATATCGGGTATGGATGTTCTTATTTATCGTTATTCCAACGTTGATTTTGTTTGTCTTGGCATTGACAAATATGAATCTCTATCAAATTGGAGCCTTTGATCTCACCCTCGATCATTTTGCCATTTTCTCGAAGAATGAAATCGGCATTGCTTTTTGGAACTCGTTCTTCTATTCCTCGATCACGACGCTCATATGCTTTCTCATTGGATATCCTGTCGCGTATTATTTGTCTACTTTGCCCAACAAAACAAGAAAGATTCTTGTGTCACTAATGATCGTTCCATTGTGGTCGAACATGCTTTTGCGGATTGTGGCTTGGGAAAAAGTATTTACCGCAGATTCGTATTTTACCGATTTGACCGGAATCTCTCTGAATTTGATTGGTACGCAAACCGCGGTCGTTATCGGTTTGGTGGCGATGTATTTACCGTTTATGATTTTTCCAATCTTTTCTGTACTGGAAAAAATGGATCGATCGCTACATGAAGCTTCCAAAGACTTGGGAGCCACCGACTTTCAAACCTTTGTCCGTGTCACATTTCCGTTATCAAGCAGTGGTGTCATCTCTGGTGTCATCATGACGATGTTACCCGCCATGACTTCGTTCGTGCTTCCAGCCAGACTTGGCCTTGGGACGATTTCGTTGATTGGCAATGTGATCGAATCCAAATTCATGAAAGAAGTACTTGGTTCATCGGGCATGAGTATCAATGAAGGGGCTGTTCTCTCGCTATTCATTATGGTACTTTCTGTGGCGGCCTTCATGATGATTACTCGCGTTGACAAAGAGGGGGAAACCCTCATATGAAAAAACGTCTTTGGAAAACACGTGCTTGGAAAGCATTAGGTATTGTGTTAATGTCGATTACCTTCTTGTTTCTCTACACACCAATCATCGTCATTTTGACGCTATCTGTAAACTCCTCCAAACGTGCTTACTCCTTTGAGCAATTCACCCTGCAGTGGTATGTGGATGTGTTTCGAGATCCTTCCATCACAGGTCCGATTGTCAACACGATTTCGATTGCGATTCTTTCTACGATTATTTCGACTATCGTTGGCACTTTATTTGCCATAGGTATTCATAGTTTGCAAAAAAAATCGCGTATACGGATGATGATTCTCAACAATGTTCCTGTCGTGAATCCTGATATCGTCACTGGAATTTCGTTGATGATTATTTTCTCTTTGTTATCGTTTACCTTAGGATTCACAACGGTGTTATTCGCACACATTTTTTTCTCAATTCCATATGTGATTCTCAACGTCATGCCTCGACTAAAACGTCTCGATCCAAACATGTACGAAGCTGCGCTCGATTTGGGTTGTTCTCGATATGAAGCGATGCTGAAAGTCATCTTGCCAAATATCTCTACCGGGATTATTGCAGGGGGATTAATGGCGTTTACGATGTCAATTGATGACTTTGTCATCACCTATTTCACGAGCGGAAACGAATATATGAATGTCTCAACATGGCTCTATGCGGTTTTGGGACGGGGTCAAAGCTTTACCCCTGCTGCCTATGCTTACAACGCGATGATCTTTGCCATCACCATTGCCATCATTTTGTTTATCAATCTCAAAAAAGAAAAGAAAGGAAAACTCGCATGAAAAAACTCGCTTTATCACTTTTGATCGTCTTTGGATTCATTCTCACCGTAGGATGCACGTCCACGACAAAGCTTTACGTACTCAACTGGGGAGAATACATGGACCCAGACCTTATTTCTGCCTTTGAGGACGAATACGGTGTCAAAGTAGTCTATCAGGAAGTTGGATCCAACGAAGAAATGGCCACTTTGCTTCAAGCTGGAAACAGTGTTTATGACATTGTCATTCCTTCCGACTATACGATTGACAAACTAATACAAGAACAATTGATTCAGCCGATTGATTTCACCAAACTGACGAATTTTGAGAACTTGGAAGTGATTTCCAGTCTCTATGATTTGTATGATGAAAGTGGTATTGCGGATTACGTGGTTCCCTATGCATGGGGCACCATTGGGATTCTTTACAATACCGATGACACCACCATTGCTCCTTTGCTCGAAGAAGAAGGATGGGCTGGGTTATTTGAACATGGAGATACGTACCATGTTGGAATGTATGATTCCTCACGGGATGCCGTCGCGGCGGCCTTGCTCTATTTAGGATACGATGTCAATAGCGAGGTCGAGTCCGAATTGATGGAAGCCGAAACCGCACTCAAGGATGCGAATTTCTTTGCTTGGGGCGAAGATAACCTCAAAGGGTTGGTCATCGAAGGCACTTTGGATATGGCGTTGGTCTATTCAGGAGATTATTTCTCCGAATATTACATCGCCGATGAAGAAGGCAGAGCAATCAATTTTGATTATTATGTTCCCAACCCCACGAATGTGTGGATGGATGCCATGGTGATTCCTTCGATCTCTGAAAACGTCGAATTGGCGCATCAATTCATCGATTTCTTCTTGAGAGAAGCCAACGCGCTCCAAAATTCGGATTGGATTGGTTATGCTCCTTGTTATCAAGTGATCTATGACCAGATGGTCGATGATTACGGGTACGATTTCGAATCTTTTAATCCCTTCCCGGAAGGTGCCAATCGTCAAATGTATGTGTATGGAACCGATTGGAGAAGTGAAATGCTTTTTTCAATCCTATCTAGCGCAAAAATTGGATAGTTCAAGAATGCGTCCCTAAGGGACGCTTTTTTGATGGTTTCCGTAATGGGAAGTGAATGTTCCTTTGCAATTGTGCTCGTTTGTGATACAATTATCTCGTATTCCACAAGGAGATTAGGACCATGGCAAGAAAAGAATATCGCGAATCTGTCGTCAGTTTGTTGTATCTGATGGCGATGGAAGGAAATTATCTTGAAACCGAATATCCCAAAGAATCGATTGACACCGCCAAGGCGGTGTTTTCTCATGTCATAGAAATCGATCAAATCATCACCGATCACCTGCAAAATTGGACAATTGATCGTTTGAATTATGTGGATAAAGCGATCATCCGATTTGCGGTTTATGAAATGAGATATACTGATCAACCCTATGAGATTATTATCAATGAAGCCGTGAACTTGACCAAAACCTTTACCAACTTGGATGACGATCAAGCCAAAGCGTTTAACAATCGTCTCCTTGACAATATCCGGTTGAC
>JAQVKB010000003.1 GCA_028694875.1 Candidatus Izemoplasmatales bacterium | reverse complement strand
GTCCACTGGATATGCATCCTGAAACTCGAGAGTTTGTAATGACTTTTTGGATTTCAGACAAACTTGCAACCCTAACTCTCCGAGATGCATGGCTTCTGAAAGAGTTTCGAGAGAAATCTGATTGGTGATGAAATCTTCCGCAAAGGAATAATAGGAATCATCCGCCCGGAAACCGATGATCACATCCACTTGAGAAAGATCCGGAAGAAAATGCTGGAGCAGATAATCTTTGGCAAGCATCGCGATAGGAACCCTCGAGGTAAAAACGCGATGTTTCATCAAAATCGCAAGCCAATTCAACATCGTGAAAGGATCTTCGAGCTTCAGCACATGGAGATTCTCAAGTGAAATGTCATATTCATTGACGATGCCATAACGATTGCTTTTACAAGCCCATTCTTTGGCAAGATTTTCGTGTTGCGTTGTATAAAACCCGTAACCGTAGTCGTTATGCGGATTTCCACTGTCGATACTTGGTTGAATTATGATTTGGTTTGTGCCATGGAAAAGACGCATGCTCATCATCCCCTTCAAGGTTCATTGTATCTCAACGAACGTACCGAGTCAAGATGAACTATCATTACAATGATATAAAAAGCCTCCACCAAAGTGGAGGCCGTTCATCAAGAAGATGTCGTTCGTAAAGATGCGCCGATAAAATCTCGGAATAAGGGATGAGATCGTTGTGGTCGAGATAAAAACTCCGGATGGAACTGCGTGGCCACAAACCACCGATGATTCTTGACTTCGATAATTTCACAGAGATGGGTCTCCGGATTGATTCCTGAAAACAAGATGCCGCATTCTTCAAGTTTGGCCTTGAACTGATTGTTGAACTCATAACGATGACGGTGACGTTCTTTGATATGTTTTTCGCCATACGCAAGATACGCTTTGCTACCTTCGAGGAGATCACAATTGTATAGTCCAAGTCTCATCGTTCCGCCCATATCGATGCCTTCATATTGCTCTGGGAGATAATCGATCACATTATATGGCGTGTTGGGATCAAACTCGGTCGAGTTGGCGCCTTCCATATGACACACGTGGCGTGCGAATTCAATCATCGATAGTTGCATTCCCAGACACAATCCAAGGAAAGGAATGTTGTTTTCACGAGCATATTGAATGGCGAGAATTTTACCTTCAATGCCACGATGGCCAAATCCACCAGGAACCAAAATGCCATCATGACCTTGAAGCATCGATTCGACATTACTCGGGGTGATTTCTCCTGAGTTAATCCAATCGATTTCAACCTTGGCTTTATGATAATACCCCGCATGCTTCAAACTTTCAGAAACCGAAAGATACGCATCATGCAAACTCACGTATTTTCCAACCAACGCGATTTTGACACTTCGTTCCAGATGCATGATTCGTGAAATCAACGCTTTCCATTCCGCCATATCGGCAGGTGGTGTTTGAAGTTGGAAATGGGCACAGACAAAATCGTCGACATGTTGTCTCTCGAAGTCAATTGCCACCTCATAAAGGATTTTTCGGTCCAAAGCTTGGATGACAGCTTCCTTTGGGACATCGCAGAATAGGGCGATTTTTTCACGCATGGAATTGGTCACTTCATGTGAAGTACGGAGTACAATCATGTCTGGTGTAATTCCCAAAGACCTTAGTTCTTTCACGCTATGTTGTGTCGGTTTGGTTTTCAGCTCGCCGGTTGTTTCTAAGTATGGGATGAGCGTATTATGAATGTAAAAAGTATTCAAATATCCAAAATCACGTCGCGCTTGACGAATCGCTTCCAAGAAGGGAAGACTTTCGATATCACCCACGGTTCCACCAATTTCAGTGATGATGACGTCGGCTTGAGATTCCTCCGCCGCCGCGCGTAATTTGGATTTGATTTCATTCGTGATGTGAGGAATGACTTGGATCGTCGCACCCAAATAATCACCGCGACGTTCTTTTTCAATGACGGCAGAATAGATTTTTCCGGTCGTAATCGAGGAGTTAATAGAGAGGTTTTCGTCGATGAATCGCTCGTAATGACCAAGGTCCAAATCGGTTTCTGCGCCGTCATCGGTGACAAAAACTTCTCCGTGTTGGTACGGAGACATCGTCCCAGGATCGACGTTGATGTAAGGATCGAATTTTTGCATGAAGACTTTGAGTCCGCGGTTCTTTAACAGCCGACCAATCGAGGCGGCTGTAATACCCTTTCCAAGACTCGAAACCACGCCTCCGGTCACGAAGATGAATTTCGTCGACTTCATAGTTCACTCCTTGGCCCAAAAAATGAAAAAGGTTCTCCAATTGCGGAGAACCTTTTGTTGGGGGCTCTTTCAAGATTATAACAAAGAAACCAAGGAAATGCAAATGCTTTTTCGACTTATTCGTCGTACATCTTTTCGTAATCGTCCATGTATTCGTTGTACTTGTCGTCGTCGAAATCTTCTTCTTCCTCGATGGCAAGATCTTCCGAATCTTCGATGAAATCGTCTTCATCTTCGTCGAAGTCGTCGTAATCGAGGTCTTCTTCGTACTCAGGTACGACTTCTTCCTCTTCGTCTTCTTCTTCGTCTTCTTCCTCGTCTTCATCTTCGTCGTCAAAGATATCTTCATCTTCTTCGTCTTCTTCAAGTTCTTCGGATTCTTCTTCTTCGAAATCCGGGAATTCTTGATAGAATGCGCCGTCTTTGTCCCAGAGTTCAATCGATTGACGGGATTTCAAATCCCACATGTCATCGCCGACATAAACAAATTTTGCAGAGGTAATAAAATCCGCATAGACCTGAGAGATAATTTCACTGCGTTCTTCATCGCTGATTTCTTTCAATGCACAAATTGCATTGAAAAGTTCGAGAAAAGACATTGGTTGTTTGCTATCAAGCAATGTTTTCTCGGCGGTTTCCATCAGTGACATTTGGTTCCAATCAGCCATAGTTCATTCCTTCCTTAAGATGTCCAAACGACCTGAATACGGTGTTTGGAAAGGATCGTGTTTCCGTCCGTGACATGGTAGGTAAGGTCAATTCGGTCGGATGAAAGCAGGAAAACGGTCGTGTGGACCGTGAATCGATAAGTATTTCCTTCGGCAGTGAGTTGGGCTTCGGTGTCCTTCTTCAGTCTGAATGACATCGAGAGTGGCTCATTCCCTCCGCGGTCGAAACGCAAGACATCTTGGAATTCCCAAGAAAACGAATGCAAGGCATGGTTTTCGTCAGGAAATTTCAACCGGCTCTCTTCGAGGATGGCCGGGCCTTGGTGATGCATGGTCGTGACACCGTCAGTGAAGACGGTAAAATCGACGTCAACACGCATATTCGAATCAACCCTTTTCGTGCTTTACCTATTATATATTATCTTCTAAAGAATTACAAGTATGATATTTTTAAAAAATTCAGCCAAATGTAGCGATTAGAAAAAGGTATCGTCGTGGGTATAGGAATCTGTCAAAATATTGATGACGATGTTGTTACAATGGTCGCCAAGTCGTTCCATATTCGACAAGATATCCACATAGAATCCCGCTTCGGTTTCTTGACATGTTTTGTCGTTGATTCTGTTGATATGATTCTTCCGGAATCTCTTACAAAGTTTGTCAATCAAGTCTTCGCGAACGTTGACTTCCATCGCCAACTCTTTGTTTTGTGTTTTGTATGCTTCTAAGGTTTGCGTTAAGGACTTCTTCAGCAAATCGAAAAGTTCCGTGAGTTCGTCTTTGGCGACAGGATAGAGTTCCATTTTATTAGCTTGTCGCTCCTCGAAGAATTCCAAGAGGTTGGTCAAGTGATCACCGATTCGTTCGAGATCGGTAATTGTGTCAATGTCTTTGGCAAGCTCTTGAATTTGATTGTTGCCAATGTCATTGGCGCCAATCTTCACGAGATACGCATGAATCTTGTCATCCATCACATCAAGCAATTCTTCGCATTGAAGTCCCAATTCTTTGATTTTCGCATCGCCTTGGAATGTGAATTTCACGGTGTAATCGAACATGACTTGCGCGACGCTTCCCATATTGGAAATCGCAAGCTTTGCATTTTCAAGTGCCAAGTCGGGGGAGGAATCAATCAAATGCTCTTCCAACACCACTTCTTGTACGGCGATTTCGCCTTTGGCAGGAATCAACTTGGTCACCAACCAAACGAGTTGTTTGATGAACCAATACATGATGAAGACGTTGATCAGATTAAAGAGAATATGAGAGAGCGAAATCGTCAGCATATTCGTTTCATAATCTGGGATGATATGAGAACCAATATACGAGATCAAATGATAATAAGGTGTTAAGAAAATCAGGAAGAGGACAGTACCAAACAAGTTAAACAAAACGTGGGTGAGTGCGGTTCGTTTCGCGGCGGCAGTTCCACCGGCGGCCGCCATAATGGAGGTGACTGTGGTACCAATGTTATCCCCCAACACGACCGCGATGGCCCCAATCAATGGCACACCACCGGTCGCATAGAGTTGTTCGAGAATACCAATCGTCGCGGACGAGGATTGGATGACCGCCGTGGTCAAGACACCCACGACAACACCCAAGATGGGATAATCAGCGACTTGCTGGATGGCGTTCGTGAATTCAGGTAGTTGAACGAGTTGCTTGAGCGCATCGCCCATCGTTTCGAGTCCAAAGAACAACATGCCAAAGCCTAGAATGGCGCGACCAAATTCCTTGACGCGTTTTTTATGAAAGAAAAAGATCATCACCGAACCCACGAACATAATTGGGAACGCATAATCTCCAATTTTGAGGGCGATGATGAAAGAAGTTACCGTGGTTCCGATATTCGCACCGAAGATGACCCCGACAGCTTGTGGAAGAGTCATCAGTCCTGCGCGGACGAGTCCGACCACAATTGCCGTGGTCGCGGATGAAGATTGAATGATGGCGGTAATCAAAAGACCGACAAAGATTCCTTTGAGCGGTGTGTTCGTGGCGTTTTCCAAGAATTGACGCAATTTGGATCCGGCAATCTTTTTGAGCGAATCACTCATCAAATTGATGCCGTAAAGGAAAATTCCTAGTCCTCCTAGAATTGCAAAGGCCGTGAGTTTCCAGTCAATCGCGAGAAACAATCCGTTCATGTCATCCTCCGATGAATATGTCTTCTGTTTCAAACCGCACCTATTATAACAAATCCCAAAGGGATTTCCCACAACCGAAAACACTTTCATCGATGTTATTTTTGTGAAAAATAGAAAAAAGAGCCTTACAGGCCCTTTACACAAAATCTAGGAAAGTGATTGTTTATAATTCTTGACAAGTTCGTCCGCATCCGCCAAAATCTTTTCGACGGTTGCCCAGTCTCCTAAGTTGGCACCACATGCCATTGGATGACCGCCACCTTGATAACGATTCGCGAGTTGATCAATCGCGGGTCCTTTCGAACGGATTCTTGCGCGAACAATTTGGTTCTCGTATTCCGCAAACAACATCCATACTGGACAATCTTCCAAGACGGATAATTCATTGACAAGCGAGGTCGCTTCTTCTAACGAAACACCAAACTTTTGAATCACTTCAGGCGTTAATTTGATATAGGCAACTCCATTCGGCGTCTTTTCGAAGTTTTGCAAAACATAGCCTTGCAATTTCATTTGATTTTCACTACGAACATCCAACGTCGAAAGGATTTGTGTAAAATCCAAACCGAAGTCCAACAAATGAGCGACGGCTTTAAAGGTGTCGGAGGTCACACTGCGATATTTGAATCTTCCGGTATCGGTAATGATTCCTGTATACAGTGCTCTCGCCGCATCCATGTTGAGTTTCAAAATATCCATGTATTCCATGTAGAATTCCAAAATGATTTGCGACGTCGCTGGACGGGTCGTATCGACGTATTGATAATCACCATATTGATCGACAGGGAGATGATGATCGATTTTGATGACATAAGCGCCTTTGGAATAGCGTTGATCCGCAACGCGGTCATGTGTCGCGGTATCCACGACAATCGAAAGTGCGCCTTGATAGGTTTCATCAGGAATCGTATCGACATCGCCAATGAATTTGACGTATTCCGCGGTTTCACCCACGACATAGATCTTCTTTTCCGGGAACGATTCCGTCAAGATATTCTTGAGTCCAAATCCCGCGCCGTAACAATCCCCATCGGGACGCTGATGCATGTGAATGATGATGGTGTTGTATTCCATAATTTTGTTGAGAATGAGTTGTTTATCCATGGTTTGTTTCCTCCAATAGTTGGTTTAATTCATTGATGATGACATCGGTCTCTTCCCATGTGGCGACGCGACATCCGCAAGCGGTGGGATGTCCGCCACCTCCGTGTGCTTTGGCAACGTCCAATACGATTTTGTCGCGGGAACGGATTTCACATAGGATTTGGTCGATGGATTTGTCGTATGTAAAGTTTACCCAAATCGGAATTTCCTCGATGCCGGACATTTGCGATACCAACCCGCGACTCGCGGCGTGAGCATCAACATGGAATTCATCGAGAAAGGCTTGGTCGTTCTTGCGGTATCCGACTCCTTGAGGAGTGATCGTGATGGAATGGAAATAGGCCGCTTTCATTTGTTTGGATGAGAGGCTTTCTGTGTACATTCCACCGTAAATTTCTTTCATATTGACACCAATCTCCGCAAGCTTGGATGCGACCAAGAGCGTTCGAGAGGAAGTCGAGAACATGAATCTTCCGGTGTCTCCGACAATGCCCATAAAGATGGCTCTTGCACTATCTGGTGTGATTGGAATCTTTGCACCTTCTAAGAACAAGAACACCAGTTCAGATGTCGAAGACGATGTCGTATCTTTCCAATACAATTCATAAGGAATATCAGGGTCATTTTGATGATGGTCGATGAGCACAACGGTCTTCGCGTATGTATGCCAATCATTGCCAATCATTTGAATTGCGACAGTATCGAGCATCAAGTAAAGCGAACCTTCGAATAATTCCTTCGTAGCCTCTTCAAAAGGTTCAAAACGATTGAGGGCATTGGTATCGCCAATCGCAAAGATTTGTTTCTCTGGAAAGGCGTTTTTTAGCGCGTAATACATCCCAAATTGAGAACCATACGCGTCCAAATCTGGATTTTTATGTCTTGCCACAATGATTTTATCATGGGCGAGAATCGCTTGATGGATGGCTTGAATCATGGGAACCTCCTTGGGCTTAGTAGTTCATTATATCACATGCCGAACATTTTTCCAAGGAGATGCTCAGGAGGTGTTGGAATTGCAAAGAATTGCCCCTTTTTTATTCAAGTAGAGTGTGATATAATGATTATCACCGACACTAAGAAAAGGAAGCTTTATCCATGAAGGGACTTTTGAAAAAACTAGTATTTTTCGGATTAGCCGCGATCATTTTGTTCGCCGCCGTGGGTTGCGACACCGTAACGACAACTACGACCACAACATCGCAGTCCACATCCGATACTACCACAACCACCACGGTGACAATCAGTTCTGATACGACCACCACAACCACTACGACGACATCGACAACGACCATCGTGACGACGTCGAACGCGAATGAATCTTTGGTCGTGAGCTACGATGGTGACCTTGTCTTCAATCGTTATCAACCATTTGATACCTCACTCATCACCGTCGCACTCCACAAATCGAGTGGCGCAGTCATTATTTTGGATTCCACCGCATATACATTATCCGGATATACGAATTCTGTAGCTGGTAATATCACTGTCACCGTCTCGTTCTTAGGACTTGAAACGACAATCCCTGTGACCATCCTCGACGTCGACACGAACCTCGACATTACGATGACATATTATCTTTCGGCTCAAGGAATGACTGGTACTGTGTTGTTTGATGAACTCCACGATATCATCAATACCGGCTTTGCAGGCGTCGATTATGGCACCGCTAGAACCGCTTTGGCTGTCACCGATCGTGACCCTGCCAATACGAGTAAGCTGATTCTTGTGTATTTAGGCACTTCCGTGAGTGGAACTTGGGACGATGGCATCACTTGGAATCGAGAACATGTTTTTCCACAATCGTTATTGGGCGAGGCCGCAGAAAATAGCACCGTGAATATGGCATCGGACCTTCAAAACTTGAAGCCTTCCGATCCCGTTGTCAACTCGTCTCGTGGAAACAAAATCTTCAATGATTATACCGACGCGGATTGTTTCGAACCGAGAGATGAAGTCAAAGGCGATATCGCGCGTATCCTTCTCTATATGATGACCATGTATTCTGTTTTGGAAGTCATCGATGATACGACACCTGGCGTTCATCAAATGGGCTATCTCAGCGTCTTGTTGGCATGGAACGATCTCGATCCTGTCGATGACTTTGAAAGACATCGCAACGATGTGATTCAATCGTATCAACACAATCGGAACCCCTACATTGATTATCCTGAATTTGTGGACTTAATCTGGGGCAACTAAACTTCAATCAAACAAAAGAGGAAACCAAATTGGCTTCCTCTTTTTTCGTGATTTTGTTTTGGAACTAGTCCATGGTGTGAGAACCAAGGCCCTCAGCACTGTCAACGCTATATGTATCCCACTGTGATGCCACATCATAAACATCAAATGGATCAGTATCGCCAGCGGAAATCGAAGATTTACGTATTAAGGTGACGTCTGCAGAAAATACTGTTAATATTCCTACTTGCCCAATCGAATCAATAACAACACCATTGTGTTTGAGGACTAAAATGTCATTGCCATTGAAGTTACAAATGGTGTTATTGAAAACATCTGGAGTAAAAATCGTACCACCTGAATTTCCATAGACGATAACATCGCCTGCAGCAAGACTGCCAGAAAGTTCAACTACTAAAGGAGTCGTTGCTGCAACGTCCTTTTGCTGATAAATCTCGATGGTATACTCACTCAAATCGACAGTTTGGCCAGTTGGATTAAAAATCTCGAGGTATTTATTGTAAGAAGTTCCTTCCACGTATTGCGAGAAGAACAAGTCATCGCCAGTAGTCGTCGAAGTCGAATTGGCTTTCAAAGTCAATGTCACAACAACATCGTCACTGACTTCTCCCACTGTCAACGTGATTGTCACGGTTCCCGTGAGGTCTTCCGTGGGACGAGTGACGGTGAACGCGCCGGCATTATAGGTCAGATTGTTTTCGAGTTCGGTCGCAATGACCACATTCGAGACGGTTGCGAAACTGAATTCCGGAAGCGCATAGGTTTCTAAGACATTGCCCGATTCCGCAATCTTCGCCAAATCAATCGCAAGTTTCGCTTCATCGGTCATCCCGGAAGCTTGGATGTCCTCATCCGAACCTTCAAAGACAAACCAGAATTCCGGAACACCGGTTTCCAACAAACTGGATCCATCTTCATAGTAGGTGTAGTATATGAGATTTAATGTCACGACTTGTCCTACATATGGAAGGAGTGCCGCGAGCGAAGCCGCGGGGCTATTGTAATAGATGGTCGCAACACGGGTATCTTGATAGACCAAATAGAAATTGGTATACGTTCCTTGCGCTTGTTGCGTCAAAGTCGCGGTAACCGTGTAGACTTGACCATTCAAATATTTGTCCGTTGTGCTAAGTGACAGAATGTCGGTCGCATCGGTGAGTACAACTGGCGTCACATCGACATCGTTACCGGAAGAAACAAAGGTATACACCGAAGGATCTTTCAATTGATAGAGATTGTGATATTGTGCATAGGTTCCAGTTAAGGAAACTTTGTCGCCTACGACCACATTCGGTAAATTTGTGGTGCTTGCGGCAGAATAATAGACACTGATGAAGGAACCGGTGTCATCCACAAGGAAGTAACCATATTTATAAAGTCCATACACAACACCCGATACCGAAACGGTTCCATCGACGGTAGCGTTCGCATGGGCTAAGAAAATCGAATTGTTGACTTCAATGGTTTGGGCGAGAACGGTCGCAGTAAAACTGCGAGTGACCGTGAGCTCGCCAAAATGGAATACGGCGGAAATCAACACAATCGAATTGTTTTGTCCAGCATTCGGTCTTGTGACTGTCGCCAAATAATAGAGACCTGCTTCATGCAAGGATGCGCCTGTCGCTACAGAAATGATGGCACTATTGGAAGTGGACCAAGAAATCGTCACATCCCCAATTTCCGCTGGCAAATAGAAGTCTCCTTCAATTCCCGTTAAGTCATCAATCACATAGGCATCGGCAACGCCTTGAAGCCAAGTTTGAAGCGACGTGGTTGTTGTCGTGGTTGTCGTTTCCGAAGTTGTTGTGGTGGTGGTTTCTGAACTTAATGTGGTGGTAGTGGTTGTGGTATCTGAAGACGTCGTGGTTGTCGTCTTTTGATCACACGCCGCAAGTGAGAACGCTAGAATCAGCGCCGCAAAGAGAAAAAAAACTTTTTTCTTCATGTTCAAATCTCCTTTGAATCGAGTATCTATATTATATCATAAATCGCGATAAAACCATCTACCCCATTCCAAGAAATTTGATTGAAAAAATCAAAGAGAGGGTCTGCGATAGAATGAAAAATCAACATTTGAATGAGAAAAAGGCACGGGTAATTCCCGTGCCTTTAAACGAATGATTGAGGAGAAAACAGTCGATTACTCCAAGGATCCAAGATATTCAAACGAGAGGGAAAAATCTCCTTGAACGAAATCGTCGATCCCAACCACATAGACCTGATATTCTCCAGCTGCCAAGTTGTATTGAATATAGAAATTTTGGTCCACTCCTGAGTTATCATCATAAGTCACAATAATTTGATTTCCGTCAAAGAGAAAACCGAAGATATCGATATCGCTCGATGTTTCAAAGTAGTATATTCCATCCTCCAAAATCGTGAAGGAATAAACAAATATATCGCCAGGGTTCATGGAATAGGTCGTATCGGGAACACAATCGACATAGATGGATCCGGGCTGATAAAAATAAACCGCATAGATTTCCATATCCGATTGAATGTTGCGATAATCAGAAGACCATCCCGCAAAAACAAAACCTGTCACTTCCGGCATATCCGGAGCGATTGCGTCTTCTCCAACCCCCACGATTTGTTCCGAAAATGATTCTCCAGAAATATCATAGAATCGGACGGTATATCCTGAAACTCCCTGATCCACTAGAAGCACAAAGTCGCCTTCTTCGAATTTGTCGAAGCCTTGAACATAGACGAAATACACGCCAGCTTCAAGATAGAAATCAAATTCGAAATTCAATCCCTCTCCCGAATCATCATCTTCATCCATAAAGATGGAAGTTTGATTGATTAAGAACCCATAGGTATCAATATCACTGGATGTATAAATACGATAGTTTCCGCTTTCAGGAATCGTAATCTCATACAGAAAACGATCTCCAGGAGTCATCGTATAGGTTGTCCCAGGAACGCAGTTTTCGGTAAGTAATTCTACGGTTTCGAAATAGTAAGGATAAATATGGAGGTTTTGATGCACGTTGGTGTAGTTCTCTGACCATCCCAAGAAGGAAAATCCTTCGATCATTGGAGGCTCAGGCGCAATTGCATCTTCTCCTGATTGTAGATATTGTTCCGACAAGATATTTTCATTGACATCATAGAACGTCACGATGTATTGTGCGGATCCTTCCGAGTCGACATAGAGAACAAAGTCGCCATGCTCATATTCATCGTATCCAATCACATAGAGGATGTATGTTCCTGCTTCCAAATCCATTTTGATTTGGAAATTGACGTTAAGACCGGCATCATCATCTTCCGTGATATAAGAGATATTTTCATCATACAGTATCCCATAAGTATCAAAACTGCTCATCGTGTACATCGCGTAGACGCCATCAAGATCAATGGTAATCTCAAAGATGAATTGGTCCCCTGGATTCATTGTATAGGTCACACCAGGAACACAATCCGTATAGACTTCGTTGGAGAAATATCCAACTTGAACATAAAGGGTTGTTACTTCGTCAAAATCACCTTCAAAATAATATTCGAAATTGACATCGAGATAGTAATCCATCGACATGATGGATTCCGAAGTAAGGGAAGTAACATAATCATACACATAATCGTGCCAAACATCGTCCATTGAATAGAAAGTCACGAAAAGCGGATCAAACCCTTCGATTGGAAACTCAAATTGTATCGTGACTTCATGATCGAGAGTCACATAAACATAGATATCACGAATGCTTCCAACAAATCCACCCACATAGTATTCTTGCATGTTGGAATCGAGATAAACATCTCTGTCATAAACCACATAATTTTCTGGAAGGTGATAAGTGACACTCCATAAATCGTAGGATATGAATGTCGAATAGACGAAGACTTCGAATTCATCATTCGTGTAAGGGTCGATCAAGTGAATGTTGAGATCACAAGGACCATCCGCAATCGTTTTGATATATATAGGTACAAGTGTTCCTTCAAAGAATGGCGTTGAATCCAACAGTGGGATGGTCATTTCTTCGTCCAACCACGCGGAATCAAAGAGGTATCCATCATAACTGTACCAAATCATGTTATCTAGGAAATAGGCATATGGATCGCTTCCATATCCTTGGAACACAAACGATTCAATCAGATCATGGGTTGGGGTGTAAATCAAGATTTGAGCTTGGTAATCTCCAGCAATCAAGATTTCCACAACAATTGTAAAATCTTGACCATATTGGGTGTCCCACAAATCAATATCATCTGTGACACTCACAATATTGATTTCGAAGTCATAAATTCCATTCCAATAGATGTAATTAAGAATGATGTCTGAATCAAAATAATTTCCGTCTCGGATTCCAAAGGAAAACGAAGGTAATACATCATCCACAAAGTTGATGGTGACGGTCCAAGTAATGTATGGTGTAATCACAACATAGATAGTGTCATACTCAGAATAGGACCCTTCTTCGAGTTCCATGGTCAGCGCGGAATCTGCGTAGAAAACGGCATAATAATCATCAGGATTCAACCCAGAATTCGCCAGAACATCCCACATCATGTCGGGATATAAATAGAATATATCATCGTAGATTTTCACGAAATCAGGGAATAACGGATTGACGAAATCAAACGTCACTTGGGATAGAACGATCGATTCCACATTGGCCCATAATTCCATACCGTCATAGGCCGATTCCCAATCATATTCTTGTGTCAAATCTTCATCGAGGAATAACGACACTACCAAGTCATTCTCTGGCATCAACCGCGAGAGGTAACTTCTCATGTTCCAATCATCGATTTCATTTCCATTTTGAAACGCAAAGGTTTGTTGACCGGTATATTCCCCAACAAAGTGGACAACCACTGGAACCATATCCAAATTTTGAATGTACATTCGGACATAAGCTGTCTCAACGTCATCAATTTGATCAAAATCGAATGGGATCGTCATCGCCTCATCCAAATAGATATTGGCATAGAAGTCGGTAAACATGCCAACGAGTGGCGACAGGAATTCCTGGGCGAACCAGTACGAATCTTCTGGGAAGTATCCATTGACAGTAAGGGTAAAGGATTCAAAATCACCATCTGGGAACACCAACGTCAAGCTGACAGGCGTATAAAATGTCACGGTTAAGTACAAGGTGGTGTCTTCCAATAGTGCTTCATAATAATCATAGAATCGAACCGTATGCTCTGGGTTTGTATAGAAGCGATAATCGTTGATCATCATACCATACTGCGTTTCAATCTCTTCAAACAGATCATTGATCCAGCGTGGCTGGTTTTCCAACACATTGAGTTGAATGGGATGGTCGAGATCATCGTTGAGATAAACGGTTAATTGATATTCTTGTGCATATCGCACCGATACATACAGTTCCGTCGCATCGAGAACGAGAGGACTCTCATAGAGATTTTCAAGATCTTGATCGAGATAGAATTGATAATCCGTGGGAACAAAGTCTTCGGATAGGTAGTACCATAATTGATATAGGTATTGATTGGAGTAGAAATCCCACGTCATCGAAGAAATCTCTTCGCGCGTGAATTCGTCCACAAAATGAACGGTGAGTTGCGTCAATGAGGCTTCTTGATATTGAAAATAGAGTTGACTCAATGCCACCGTCATCGCATTTGTGGGAGTAAGTGGTATCGTGTATTCTTCATCTAACCATATTCCAAGAATATCACAGTCGTAATAATAGTCTTGAATTCGGACAAAAATGGCCTCATAAGGATCGTTTCCTTGTGCATAGATGAATGCCTCAGAGGTCGTATCATCATCAACATTATATCCATACGCTTCAATCTCAAACGCAAAGAAGAACGATGCATAAACCGTATCGCCATCTTGAATCTCGTCAAAGTCAATGGTTTGATTCAATTCTGCATCGGCGTAGAAACCATCAAACCAAGCCACATTCTGTAAACCAAATTGAGAGATCATTTCATTTCGAATCATGAGTTCTTCACTATAGCTATGGCTATAATACAGAACATCGATTGGTGAGTCGGAGATTTGTGGAATCAAAACATGCACCGTCATCGGCTCTAGTGTTTCCAGTTTCGCATAGATTGTCATCGTTCCATTGACAATCATGAAGCAATCGAGTGGCGTTGTCCAATTCGCATCCATATAAAGTCCATTGACAGTATGGGTTCGAATATCCAACTCATAGAAGTATTCGATGGCATTCAGGTAGTCCCCGGATACAATGTTGATGACCGAACGATCAATCTCGGCTCCAAGTTCATCGAGTGCAATCACGGTCACTTCTTCCATTGGAAGTGGCGTCAATGTCAATTCAAAGGGGTAATACGAAAGATCCTCTATTAGTTTCGTACCGAATGGAATATCTTGACCGTTCCATGTAATACCAGTCAATTCGTATCCATAGGGTATTTCATAGATAAAGTCTTCTTGATCAATGGTTTCGCCGATGACAAAGCGCTCGTATCCAAGATAGTTTCCATCTTCATCTTCAATATCCATATATACACGGACGGTGGATGTGAAATGATAAATCAGTGAGAGATCTGCGGTGATGGCGGTTCCAGATGGAACCATTTCACCATTTTGATTCATCCATCCATCCACAAGCCAAGGAATGTCTCCAAGTTCTTCTACGGTTGGGGTATCACTCAAAGCATAGACTTGAATATCCGTGGTCCAACCCACAAAATGATAGTCATAAAACTCATCCCAATCGAATTCATAAGCGATTCCATCATGAATCAAATAGGGGAATGGGAATTGATTATAGAGATCATCTATCGTCAATCCTTCTTCGAAAAAGGAGAAAGTCACGTCTTCAAATTCGTCATAATCGACAGATATATAGCGATTCTCCGATGTCACAATCAATATGTAGTATCCATTCTCATAGATATCGATTACCGTTTCTCCTTCATGAAGCACGTCGCTCGTAATATCGGTATAATCATCAAGATTGTTGACGATTATGAGTCGTCCTTGTGAAGTGAAAACTAAACCGCCGCCATAAAAACCATCGATGGTTTCATCAATCTCTAGCGGAATCTGCGATGTAACGAGTTCTTCGTCCGTATACAAATAAACCATACCCTCTTGGGTAATATAGACGAAATTATAAAATGGTTGGATCACCGTTACAGCGGGACGTATCGAATTTGAGGTAAGTTCCGAGACATCGTAAAACATGCTATCGCCAAGATCCGTACCTAAATAGGTTTCAATCATCGTAGTGAAAGCCCATGTCCGCAAATTCGTGGAAATCGTAAGCGGCCATGTATTCTCATAATCGAACATGTTCATGAGGAAGGATTCGCCATCTTGTAAGTTGAATTCGCTCGAAATATCCATCGGGGTTATAATTTCAAAAGACTCCAAGTTGAAGTTCGGGAGAGCGCCCCATAGATAGACGTGATTCAAACTCGTGGAAACGATGACGGCAGCGTCATAGAGGTTCGCAGAGACAATCGTTTCCCCAGAACCTAGTGGCAAAACATCCTCGAGATTGACCGAAATCGGGTCGTTATTTTCTTCTTCACCGAGGCCTAAAATACCATACTCGTTATATCCATACATGAAAGTTCGATGGTAATTGGTTTGAAGCATAATCGTATAATTATCGTAGGCAAGGATATCGACAAAAACCTCATCAGAATACAAGTCGAATTCGAGGTTCAGTGGGGAAAGCAAATAATCATTTTCTCCTCGTTCGAGGTTGTAAATGCTTCTTTCCCATAAATACAATTGTCCTTCCGTCGATAATACATAATCATCGATCAATTTGAAGACAGATACTTCTTCAATCGAATGATAAAAGACAAGTCGATAGTCCGAAGGTTTGGCGAAAAGTTCTGTATCTTGTTGAATCAAATCGGTCGTTAAGACGGGATTGGTATATAGGTCATCATAGTACCATCCCAAGACATAATCAAGATAGGTGGAATCAATTTTCGCGGTGACATCATCCATTGTCGATCCATCCGGAAGAAAAAGCTTCAACTCATAATCTGGACCCAAATGAACAATGACCGTGTAACCAACGTCTTGACCAACATCGACTGTCGTAGTAATGGTGGTGGTCGTTGTCGTTGGCGCAACAGTTGTGGTGGTTGTGGTGGTTGGCGCAACGGTTGTCGTGGTGGTGGTTGGCGCAAAGGTTGTCGTGGTGGTGGTTGGCGCAACGGTTGTCGTGGTTGTCGTAGAAGGTATCGTTGTTGTCGTAACAGTTGTCGTCGAGGTTGTGGTAGAAGATATTTCTTGGGTAGTCGTGGTTGTTGATGAAGTATCACTAGAGCTCAAAGTCGTAGTTGTCGTACTTGACGTGGTCGTGGGCGGATTGGTAATAAAATCACATCCAGCCATGGCAAGCAAAGAAAAGAAAAACAGAACAAAGTAAAAAAATCGTCGTTTCATCAATCTATTCCCCCTACATAGTTTTGTCGTTGTGAAAAAGAAAAAAAGCAAAGAATCCTTGCTTTTTCAATTGATGCCAAGAACCCTCCTTGGCAAAATAGAACATCCTCCCCACATCGACTTTCATTATTTATTATACGTCAATAGGATGGATAATTCCATATAGTTTTGGAAATACATACAATATACATGGATGATTTACCCAAAATAGATGATTTAACTTTTCTTAACCCATGTTTAATTTCATGCGAAATCAACAAAAAAGAGACTCCATTAGGAATGGAGTCCCTCCGAAAAACAATCAAGCGAGTTTATTCAACAGTGTAAACAGATACGTTGTCGATGATGACTCTTTCTGCACCGCTGTCATAAAACTTAATACGAATCGTTGAAGTATCAGTGATACCAGCCGCGATAACATCAGCGTTGTTGTAGTCAATCGTCAATGTATACTCTAACATCGTTTGCTCAGGATCAAGATTCGCTAAAATCGTTACCCAAGTAACACCGTCTAAAGAAATCATCACGTCGATAGCGCCAGTAGTATAAGTGCCGTAGTCAGCATAATTAAAGACAATTTTTGAAACGCCCGTGAATCCAGAACCCGTATAAATCGAACCCAAAGCCTTAATTCTTGCGGAATGAAGTTCAATCATCTTATCGGTTGATGCGGTAGTTCCAATCAAGGCGTTATCGAAAGACCATACAACACTATTCGAAGTGACATCACCCAGTGTATAAGAACCCTTCGTCACATCTTCGAATCCAGTGGAGTAGGCTAACGTTTCGGTGCCTGATGGTAATTGCGCTGGGACCGTGACAGTGAACGTGTCAGAAGCCGTCGCTGTACCAAATGTCACGGTGAAGGTTAATACCACGGTCGCATCCGCTTCACCAGAAGCAGGTTGAGTTACAGTTGCCGCATCACCCGTAATCGCAATCGCCGCACTATCGGACGCCCAAGTAATGGTCGTTGCGGAGTTCAATCCTGCAACATCCAACGTGAAGTCTGCAGAAACGGTAGCAGATGGCATCGTCACGAGGAGAACTTCGATGTCGGCAATTTCTTGATCAGTCAGGGTCGCAGTCGCAAGTTCTGCCGCTTCATACCATGCTAATTGTGGAGTATTGTTATACACACCAACCGCGATGCCAGAAAGCGTAACTGCTTGACCTACGCTAAGTCCAGCAACAACCGTATTGATTGCCGCAAACTCAGCACCGTACTTGTCAACACGAAGTTGAACATCATTCACGCCATCCGTTAAGTAGATGGTGTACGAGTTTGTTTCAACGGTCGGAATCGATTTGATAATCAATCCACTCACATTGACCAACTTGTTGATGTTCGCAGTCAGTGTCGCTAAATCAGAACCAACAACATCGACTAATGTCGGTAAAGTGTTTCCTTCAGAAACTAGAGTTACCGACTCAACAGGAGAAACTTCATTTAAAGTCGAGTAAATCTTGAAGGTACCAATAACTTCAACTTCATTACCAACAACTACATTGGATGCGAAGGTTGCGGTTGTTCCAAGATACACGTACAATGCGCCAGTAGTATCTTGAATCCAGAAATTGTTGCCAGAAACTTGGGTAATGATACCTTTCGTACGGATAATATCGCCATTGGCACCAGAAATCGCTGTCGCGATATCAACCAAAGGATATTCTCCAACCTTAATCGTGAAGGTCGCCGAATCCGTGGAAGTGCCATACGTTGCTGTAACCGTCAAGGTCACCGTCACTTGCGTGGTCAAACCAGTGAGATCGACAACACCAGTTGTCGGGTTGATGACCGCTTCATTGTTGGAAGCATAGGACAAAGCGACATCACCAAACGTGGCAGGAAGTGTCAAAGTCGTGGCTTCCGTAATCGCGGTAGGAATCACAAGAGATCCTAATGCAACACCAAGAAGTTGAGACTCATTCACTTGAATTTGGAACAAATCAATATTGAAGGTTGCCGCATCTGGAATATTGTAGAAGACGAACGTGACTTCAGGAAGTGCGTCTCCCGCCGTGTAAACTTCATCGAGCCAAGTTGCAAAGTTGTTGAAGTACATCTTAAGCAACATCGAGCTTGAAGTTCCTTGAGCTTTCAAATATACCACACTGCCATCAAAGTGATCGATTGTTAATCCAGAGACAGTAATGTTTTTGCCTGCGTCCGCAAAGGTAAACGCAACGAGTTGATCCAATGTCACCGTTGCCGATGTCACCGTGTTCTCGGAAGAAACAACCGTCTTGAGTACACAACCATTGGCAAGTTCACGTGCACTGCGGTAAGCGGCGAGTTTACCATAAACAACAACTTCATCGCCGATTGCAAGGCCAGTCTTTAACTTATAAAGGAGTAATCCGTTGCCGTTGGCATCTTGAATAAACGCACCATCATAAGCGATTCCAACCACAATACCTTTTACATAAACATAGGTATCATTAGGAATCGTCCAAGTAATGGTTGTTCCATCCGTAGTTCCAGCTGCGAATGTCGAGAGATCCGTGACAATCGTAATCGGGGAAACAGCGATCGTGAAATCTTTGGTGAGCGCGGTTTCTGTTCCGAGGTTGAGGGTCGCGGTCAAGGTGACATCATAAGCCGAACCAACAAGGTTCATAAACAAGTTTGCACCATCAAGCGTCGCAGAACCTGTGTTCACAACCCAGGTAATCGCGGAGCCGTTTCCACCAGTAGCTGGAAGAACGATGGTGTCATATTCGTTGGCAGTCGCCGCAAGCGTCAACGCTGCTTGGTCTTCTGCTAGTTTTTCTTGATCGGTAACCGCTCTGACATGAACCACGAAGGTCACGGTATCAGAAGTCGTACCATTGGTAATCGTCGCAACGACATTGTAATCCGCATCCGCCGTCACAACAGGATAGGTCATCGCGCCAGTTTCCGCGACATAGGTTGCACCTGTAACTGCCGAAACATCCCAAGTAATCGTCGAGCCATAAGCACCAACGAGCGGGTATGTGGCGGAAGCGCCAGAAACTTGAGCCAATTCAATCGACAAAATGTCTTTGTCCAACGCAACTTTATCCGCTTCTGTCGCCGCAGTAACAGCGCCAGCACCGAAGACGATCACAAATTGCTTC
>JAQVKB010000121.1 GCA_028694875.1 Candidatus Izemoplasmatales bacterium | reverse complement strand
CCTTGAAACACCCTTTGATCGCCTGAGTCCGATTACGAGCAATCTCACGCTTTACGCCGCCTATAGCGAAGGGTGGCACACTGTCAGTTTTGTCACAGCAGGCACCGCCGTGGATCCAATTCTCGTCCAAAACGGAGAAGTATTGAATGTCCCGACATCCACATTGGAAGGATATGTCTTTATCGGATGGTACATCGATCCCTTACGGAAAAACCTGTATCAAAATACGCCGATTCTCTTTGACATGACACTCTATGCCAAATTTGAAGAGATTGTCAAATATACCTTGACCTACCATTTCGGGGATGAAACAACCTCGCTTTTGCTGGAAGAAGGAACTGTGCCAACTTTAACGGACGTGTTCCTCGAAGGTTATGTCTTTGATGGATGGTTCTTGGACCCTGATGGTCTACTTCCATATACACCCACTGCCATCTCCGAAGATATCGATCTATATGCCAAACTTACGAGAATCGAATTTGAGGTCACAACGATGGTTTCAGGCACCTCTTCCGTTCAAATCGTGGGATATGGTGATGAACCCATGTTGATGGATCCCACGCTGGATGGATATGTCTTTGTTGGATGGTATTTGGATAGTCAATGGAATACTCGTTATGAATTAGCTCCTACCTATGAGAACCTAACTCTTTACGCCAAGTTCTCACAGAGCGCCTACATGGTCTCTTTTTATCTCGATTCTGAATTGCTTGAGGAAACAATGTTTGGCATTGACGAAACCATTCTTTATCCGGAAGTGACCCTTCCAGGACTCGTCGTCTCTGGATGGTATTTGGATCAAGCACTTACTATCCCTTGGATCGAAAGCAATCTCACAAGTGATATTTCGCTTTATGCGAAAATGGAAGCAGAAACCTACACCATCCGTTTTCTTCGCGATGATGGTAGTGTGCTATCTCAAATGATTGCACTTTATGGCACACCGCTTGTCTATCCAAGCTATGTGCAGAAACCCGATACCATTTCGTACACCTATACCTTTGTCGGCTGGAACGAGGAAGATACCTCAGTGACAACTTCCAAGGACTATATCGCCATGTTCGAACAAAACTTCCGCATCGAGAGTGTCCATTTGAACCCTGGTGTCTCTACTCTCTATCAAGGAGAACCCTATGAAGAAGCAGGGGCGTTTTCGGATGATCCTCTCATCGACATTGTTTGGGATGATACCCTCGATACAACGGAAACTGGAAAGTATGAAATTGTCTATCATTTCATGGATGGGGATATCGAAGTCTTTACATTATCGAGAATGATTCGAGTCCTCGAAAGACCTGTAGAAATCATCATCCATCTTAACCCCGGTATCGACACGTTTGAAGAAGGGGATTCCTATACGGATCCAGGAGCAGAGACCAATGTTGGCGAAATCATGGTCATTGGTCAAGTGGATGTGTTCACTCCTGGCATCTATCAAATCATCTATACGGTCGAATACGAAGGTCAAATCATCTCGAAAAGTCGTTATGTCTGTGTTGTGGGCTCCATCATTTGGGTCTCTTCACCAATATGGAAGGAGGAAACGTATGATGCGTAAAATGGCGACGGTATTCCTCTTCTTCGTGTTATCTTTCCTTCTATGGGGCTGTCAAGTCGACGCCTCCAAACTGAAAATTGAGTTGAATGAAAGTGTGGATACAGTTCAACTCAATGCTGAATACACCGATCCAGGGGCGATAGGATATTATGGCGACACCGTGATTTCATGTGAAGCCATCGAAAACAACGTGGATGTATCGAAGTTAGGTACATACACGATCACTTACGAAGCGAACTACTTTGGCACAAAGATGACGAAGTATCGCGTCGTCACGGTCGTCGACGAAACCCCTCCAGCAGGAGTCCTTCTTCCCGGTGTGGATACGGTATTGAAAGGTGGAACTTGGATCGATGCTGGGGTAAGCGCTACCGACAATGATCTTCAAGAAGTTCTCGTTGAAGTACAAGGAACCGTGAATACGAGTTTCCCGGGCGAAGTCATCATCACTTATATCCTCTCGGATCAATCGGGAAATCAGACAATCATCGAACGACATGTCTTCGTGATCGATCTAGAATAAAAAAAACGGTTTTGCCTGCTGGCAAAGCCGATTTTTTATTGTTTTTCTCCGGGGATGCGATATTCTTCGAGATGGAGCGTCACGCCCACCATGTTGATTTTTTCATAGGTTCGATAGAGGGTCCCGCCCATACTTAACGGGATTTTCTTGCTAGGAACATTTTCTTGATCCACGGGATATTTGAACGCTACATATTGATTCTTGAAGTAACGATACGCCAACGCTATTGCTTCTCGTCCATAGTGATGACCATGCGCTTCCTTCTTCGTCCAGATTCCGAACTCTGGGACTTCCTCGTCGAGGTGATGAACTCCGCCCATACCTAAGAATTCGCCTGTATCTTTATTGGTGATGGCAAAAACATATTCGGTGCCACTGGCCATATTTTGGATGGAACGTTCCAAAAATTCATGGGTTCCTTCGATGGATTTTGCCGGTTCCGGGAACATGTATCTTGTAATCTCAGCCGTAAAATGGTGAAACACATCGATATCACGTTTGATTGTCACCGGTTCTAATTGAATCCGTTCAGATTGAAGTATCAGATGAAGGTAATTCAATGGACTGTCCTCCATAGAAAATCCGTTTCAAGAACGGATTATCTTTGTGCCAAACGCACTTCCTCTTCGATGATTTTTCGGACTTTTTCGACATCAGAAATACATGATAATGAATATCTTTTTCCGTTCTTCGTCAAGAGAATGAGCGTCCCAAATTTCCAATAATAATACTTGATCCTTGAAACACGACCATAGGATAATCGACTTTCCTTGAGGGCATCGACTTCCTCGAAAGGAATCCGAATCGAACGATGTTTTGTCACATTGAAATATACGCACGTCCCGTCGATTTCGATTGGGCGACTCGACATCAAGAGTCCCCGAACCCCATTCACGATGCCATACAAGAAGATGCCGGAAAGAATCACAATCGCAAGGATGGATCCCAACAAATTATTCGCGAGTGTAAAGTATTGGCTAACTAGGAAAAGATAGATTGGAATTCCAACGGCATAACTAAGAAAAATCACGACATTGAGGACTGACTTTTTGGCGATCGAGTGTCTCTCAACACGCTTCTTCATACCCGTTCGGCGAAGATTCTCTAGGACATCAACCGGGATGCCATAGGTGGAAGCGATCCGATACACCATTCCTTCGTCGGGAAGTTTTTTCGAATCAAGCCATTGATTCAAGGTTTCCTCCGAAACTCCCAACGTTTGTGCCATGTCAATTTTCGACAAGTTCTTTTGATTCAAAATCTGATAAAGTTGGTTTGAAATCGAGTCCTTCATGTCCTTCTCCTCGTGTTTAGAATAAGGTAAGTTGCATTTTATCTTCAAACGTTTTGAGATACGAAAACACTTCATCCGGATGAATCATGATTCCATGTTCTTGACAAAATGTCGTGACGATTTGATCGAGCGATGCACTGTTGGGACTTGGCAGAATATAGTCGTTCCCGTACATTTTTTCATAGCGTTGCTTTAGCCCAGGGAAATGTCGGTCGAGTTGTTCATAATAGTATTCGCGATCACCATCTCGTAACGTTAATCCAGCTCCGAAATAGAGGATCCCTTTGACGCCGGCTTCCAAGCACAAGTTCAAAATACCTCGAATGTTTTCTTCGGTATCATTAATCCAAGGAAGAATCGGCGAAAACCATACGACGGTCGGTATCCCTGCATCACGAAACCTTTTCAAGACCTCGACCCGTTCTTGGGTAGTGGATACTCTTGGCTCGACGATTTTGCATAAGTCTTCATCGTAGGTTGTGAGCGTCATTTGTAACACGAATTTTGTCTTGGCATGAATTCGTTGAATCAATTCAAAGTCGCGCATGACGCGTGCAGACTTCGTAATAAGCGTCGCACCGAACCCGTATTTCTCGATCAGTTCAAGAGATTTTCTCGTTAAGTTCCATGTTTCTTCAATGGGCATGTAAGGATCACACATCGACCCTGAAGAAATCATCGCTTTTTTCCGTTTCCGCCTCAGTTGCGATTCCAATAACTCGATTGCATTGATTTTCACTTCAATGTCCTCAAAATCATGATTCATTTGATAACACAAACTTCTTGAATCACAGTAGATACATCCATGGGTACACCCACGATAGAGATTCATCCCGTTTTGGGGAGAAAGGATGGACACATATTCTTTGGTATGCAAGAGTGATCCCTCCTTTTGAACTTGTCTTCATTATACATGAAAATCAGGCAATTTGTTGAGGGATTTTGAATCTTCTTTCCCAAAGCAATCGTCAATATGCTAAGATAGAAATAGTATGATATGGAAAAAAGAGGAACATGATGAGATCAATCGTTGTCTATCACAGCAAGTCCGGATTTACAAAGAAATATGCAGAATGGATTTCCGAAGAAGCCAATGCGGAATTGAAGGAAGTTTCTGAAGTCACAATCGCAGACCTACAAGGCTTAGACATCATTGTTTA
>JAQVKB010000120.1 GCA_028694875.1 Candidatus Izemoplasmatales bacterium | reverse complement strand
TCACAAAACGGCGGATGGTGACATCCTCCAAAAGTTTTTCAATCATCTCGTCTGAGGATGTACTTCCTTGAAATTGTGAAATGAATTCAGTGGCGTTTTTCATGGAATCCCTCCTATTCGATGGAATCGTAATATGCGTCCAGCCAATCGACTTGGACATCCGGTTTTTCTTTCTTTCCTTTGGATTCTACAGGTTTGTTTTGGTTCTTCTGATATTGACTCTTTAAGTGTTTCAAGTAATCGAGGGCGACTTCGACGCTCGTTACTTGGTTTCGTTTCCAACTGCGTGCAATTTTCTCAAAATAGACATAGGTTGGCATATCGCCTTTTTTGAGATGATGGATGTGAGCCAAGAGCACATTGGTCACGCCTTTGTCGAGATGCACTTCGTTGATCAATCGTTCCGCAATTCGTAAATCCGCAGTAATCACGTTGGCATCCCCCTCGAGTTCCATCAAGAGCGCGGCGGGAGAAATATTCTTGAAGTATTGAATTTGATCTGGATTCGCCTTGGCGGCACTATCGATTTCCGTATTGGGTCCAGCAACATTGAAATCCGAATCTTCTTTCGATACCTTCTCCAAATTGAATTGGTTGCGAACGGCACTGGCGAGACGTACGGTATCCAAAACACCGGCGATTTCGTCATACGTGTTTTGAACCAAGACGGCCATTTCAATTTCAGGAATCCCGTAAACATACGCAAGATTGGTAATCTGCGACTTCGTTTTTTTGAGATTGCATAAAGTAGCGAGTTCTTCTGGAAGACTTTCCTCCAACAAACGCCATTCAAAATGATCGTGATTGGCACGAATGCCACCGCTCGTTTTGGCGGAAATCAAATCCGATTCCATATTTTGCGAATCACTATGAATCGACGAGAAAATCTCATCAAATGATTTGGTCAAACGAAGATAGCCTTTGTGAGAAGGATTCTTGGTTTTAAAGACATTAATCAGTTTTTTAAACCGTTCTTTGGTCACGGCATGAATCAAATATTCTCCCATCACACCATCATTGACAAACTGCGATGGTGAAAACGGCGCAATCAACTCATAGACAAATTGGTCTTCTAGATAATACGTTTCCAACAATCCAGACGCTTCAAGACGTTGTCGTGCTTTTTCGATTTGTTGGACAGGTTGGTTCAAGACACTTTCCAAATCCGAATGAAAATACTCCGAAGAAGTCAAACGTTGACGGTCGAGCAGCGAAGTCATCGCGCAATACAAAACGAACGCTTCCTTGCCGATAATCGGCAAATAAAGAAGCGTCAACGTCTGGTAATCTTGACTTGATACGACCGATTTTGCACTCACAATAAAACGGTCGCCGCTACGTAATCCTTCCAACCAATATTCCTCCTACGGATGCAATGCAACACCTTTGAACTTGAGTAAGCGATCAAATTCTTGGTAGAATTGGATGGCTTTCTTTTTGGGCTTTCCAAATCCGATGACGCCAAAAAGATTGATTTTCATATCGATTCCCGTTTCTATGGGATTCACTTGTGTGATCGTCAAAATGACTTCATAGCCATTGCCAAGCAGATAGACTTCGCCATGAGTTTCATCGACATTTTGAACTTGAAATGAAAGCATGGTTTGAAGCGTTTGAACCGCTTCTAAACATTGCTTGAAGTTGTTTCGATAATATCTTGTCCGAAGTTGTGCGTCCGCGTGAAGTTCGCGGGTTTCGCATGTGGGACTGAAGAATGTGGAAATAGACAACGTCATCACTCCTTGATTGTCGCAAGCAACTTCGCGAATTGGGCTTTGGTTTTCTCGCGATCTTTACCATTGTCGAGGACAAAGGTAGCTAATTTCTTTTTCTTGGATAAAGGCATTTGTGAATCAATTCGTAAGATGGCTTGTTCTTTCGTGAGTCGATCACGAAGCATCAGCCGTTCAATTTGAACGCTTCTTGGGACATCCACGCAAATGGTGGCATCACAAAACTGATCAAACCCCGCTTCGAAAAGCAAAGGAACACTGACGATGACCATCTCAACGTTTTCTTCTTTCAGCACGGAAAGTCTTGATAGAAGTTCTTCCTTGACAATCGGATGAGTGATGGAATTCAATT
The DNA here is from genome assembly GCA_028694875.1 of Candidatus Izemoplasmatales bacterium. Classification (GTDB taxonomy): domain Bacteria; phylum Bacillota_I; class Bacilli_A; order Izemoplasmatales; family Hujiaoplasmataceae; genus JAHIVB01. The sequence continues at coordinate 2,489 of JAQVKB010000120.1, read as the reverse complement.
TGTTGCGAATTCCTTCATCCGAAAAGACTTTTTGTGAGAGTCTTGGCCAATTGATGGTGTCATCTTCAAGCAGAATCTGACTCGTAAAGGCATCTACCAGCCTATTATACAATACTTGTCCGGGTTTTGTCAGTTCTTTATAGACAAAATCCGCGTCAAGAACAGGAAGCCCTTGATCTTTGAACCAAGTCGATACGGTCGACTTCCCAGAGGCAATTCCGCCAGTAAGTCCGATGATTTTCATGAAGTCACTTCCTTCTTTTTTGACATGTAGGGCAAAGATAGGTGCCACGACCGGCGACACGTGTTTTGAGAATGGTCGTTTGACAAACTGGACATGGTTCACCCGCGTGTGTATGAACAAAGAGTTCGTTTTGAAATCTACCAGTCACTCCTAAACTTGAGGTATAGCTACGAATCGTGGAACCACCTAGTTCCACCGCTTTTTCAAGAACGAGCCGACTTTCAGTGGCGATTTTCTCGATTTCTTTGATGGAAATCGTGTTGCCACGCCGTTCGGGGTGCACTTTGGCGCGAAAGAGCGTTTCATCGACATAGATATTGCCAAGTCCTGCAATCACGGATTGATCCAGCAAAATGGCTTTGATCGGGCGATGGGATTTCCGCACTTTTTGAATGAATTGTTGGCGATCAAAGGCTTCGTCAATCGGTTCATAGGTGATTTCGCCCAAGCCCCCTTCAAAAGTTTCTCCAGGCGCATAGAGTTCAAAGGTGCCAAACTTGCGGGTGTCATGATAGCGCAAACTGGTTCCATCGGTAAACGCGAGTTCGAGATGCTCGTGTTTCTCCCAAACATCTTCGGGATGTTTCAAATAAAATTTTCCTTCCATGCGAAGATGAACCACAAGGGTTTCTATCCCTAAGTGAAACAACAAGTATTTCCCTTTACGAGAGATGCTGTCCACTTTCTTTCCCACAATCCGAGATTGAAAATCGACGACACTAGTTCTCTTGATCATCTTCTCATATCGGATGATAGAGGACTGAATGGTTTTTCCAATGAGTTGGATTGCCAAGACGCGGCGAACGGTTTCGACTTCTGGTAATTCGGGCACGTTATTTCACCTCGTAGAGGTTGAGTCCAAACTCCCCTTCGATGGTCAGCGGAACGCTGAAATCGACGGCGTGTTCCATATGTTGATGAACGAGTTCGGTGATCAAGTCTTTTTCATCCAATGGGACAGAAAAGACCAGTTCATCATGGATTTGTAAGAGCATTTTGGATTTCAATTGACGGCGTTCGATTTCTTCCTGAATCGCCACCATCGCGATTTTGAGTAAATCGGCCGCGCTACCTTGGATTGGTGCGTTCATTGCCATGCGTTTTCCAAACTCTCTCGTTTGATAGTTATTGGAACGAACTTCAGGGATATATCTTCTCCGATGTTTTAAGGTCGAAACATATCCCAAATCGATGGCATCTTGGATTTGTTGATCCATGAAGGTTTTGATTTCAGGATATGTCTCAAAATAGTTTATGATAAACTCATCCGCTTTTTTCGGAGAGATTTGCAAATCCTCTGCCAAGCCCCATGAAGTCTTACCGTAGATAATCCCGAAATTGATTGCTTTCGCTTGACGACGCTCTTTGGAAGTCACTTGATCCGTTTTGAAGATTTTCTTGGCGGTCGCACTGTGAACATCTTCTCCTGATTGAAATGCTTCTTTCAAGGCTTTGACATCCGCCATTTCCGCAAGCACGCGTAATTCGATTTGAGAGTAGTCGCAGGAATAGAGAAGACCTCCTTGATCCGCCACAAACAGTTTTCTGAGTTCTTTTCCTTCTTCGGTTTTGATGGGAATATTTTGTAAATTCGGTTCGACAGAAGATAGTCTTCCCGTTTGGGTTTGGGCTTGACGATAGATGGTATGAATACGACCGTCATTCTTGATACTTAACGCGGCGCGTAATCCTTCCACGTAGGTGGAGTTGAGTTTGGTCAGGGAACGGTATTCCAAAATAGCATCGATAATCGGATGAAACGAAGACAGTTGTTTCAGCACGGAAGCGTCCGTCGAATATCCAGTCTTGGTTTTCTTTTGATAAGGTAATTGGAGTTGTTCAAACAACACTTCTCCGAGTTGTTTTGGACTGTTCACATTGAAGGTGCTTCCTGCCAAGTCACAAATCAAAGTCTCGAGTTCAGACGCGCGTTGGGTCAAATCTTCGCCAATCTCTTCCAACTTATTTTGGTCCACCGCAATCCCCGTGAACTCCATCTTGGAAAGCAATCCTGCGAGCGGAATCTCGATTTGTTCGAGCAGGGACATTTGTTCGTATTCGCGGTTTTTCTCAAGCATCGATTTTCGCAATGCATAGATGGCTCTGGCTTTGTCAGCGACATGTTTGCGAACCAATTCAAAATCCTCGGGAAGTCCGTATTTGGCGCCTTTCCCATAGATATCCTCATCATAAGCGACATCATGATAATCAAAGGATGTCACAATCACTTTGAAGTCGTCCTTGG
>JAQVKB010000119.1 GCA_028694875.1 Candidatus Izemoplasmatales bacterium | reverse complement strand
CTGGTCAAATCATCGGTATATTTCGCGCTCCCAGCGCATTTCTCTTCGACATCAACTTTTTTGATGGAGTTAGAAATATCCATGAACCCTCCTATCCCTGAATCGCTTTCGTTGGGCATTTTGAAATGCATAGGCCACAACGGAAGCAAAGATCCGGATCAAATGTGATTTTTCCTTCAAAGGAAATCGCATGGTAAGGACATATATTTTTACACAACATACATTTCGTGCATTTGTCTTCTATCAACGTAGGAACTTTTCCTACATAATCCACTGGATTCGTCAAGGAAGTCGATTTGACTTCTTCGATCGAAGAAAATCCATATTTCTCCAAGGTTTGAGGTAAATCGGCAATGATTTTCCGATATAAATCTTTGCCTTTGATTAACGCAGCTGAAAGCATTTGAACGGCATCCGCACCCGCCAGCAAGAATTCTAAGACATCGTCAGCGGATTTGATGCCCCCCACGCCGATGACGCTCATTTCGGGGACTGCGGATTTGATTTTATGGACGACGGCGAGCGCAATCGGTTTGATCGAAGGACCGCTCATCCATACAAATCCAGAATCTGAACCATAGACAATTCTTCTTGTATTCAAATCAATTTTCATCGTAGGACCCAGTGAATTGACCGCAACGATTCCTGTTGCGCCTGCCTCATAGACCGCTTTTGCGAAATCTTCAGGAGAAGGAATATGAGGAGATATTTTCATGTAAAGAGGTTTTTTTGTATGGCGACGAATTTCTCTGACGGTTTCTTGGATTACCGATAGATCTTTGCCAACGTAATGCGTGGACACTTCAAACATATCCGCAAAAGGATCCAACAAAGGGATCAAAACGGACATATCTTCTTTGGAATAGCCAACGCTGATAATCAGTGGGCCTTGCTTTTTGGCCTTCAGTTCCGGCAAAAACTCGTTCAACCATGTTTCTTTGGAATGTTCACTCCAAAGTTCCGAATTCATCACGAATTCTTTGTCTCCGTAGATGCAAGGATGTGGAATTTTTGGTTCTTTGGTCGAAATCGTTTTGGTGACCAAAGCGCCACAACCCAAATCTTGGAGATAGAGCATTTTTTTGGCATCGCCAACAAGCGGTCCGCTTGCAGGCATCAAAGGGTTATCAAGCAGAAAACCCGCGAGTTTGGTTTCGAGTGGATTCATGAGCGTTCTTCTCCTCCTTGAAATTTGGCGTGGAATCTTTTTCGCGAAGCATCGACGGATTCCATCGCGGATTTGAGTGATGGCTGAAGTTGATAATCGAAAACGAGAAATTCGTTTCGAACATGAACATGACGCGGTTTAAAAGATGAAAACACCCCGTAAAAGAGATGACCAAACGCTTGGTCCATGGTCAACCCTTTTGGAAGAATGTCATCCAGGACGATCAAATCAGAGGCATATCCTTCTTTGATTTGTCCTAACGGAACACCTAGCGTTTGGGAAGTGAAATCGTAGGTATCGAGAATCATCTGTCGCAAGTTATCGAGTGAAAAGGCCGAAGGTGTGCCATGACGCAAATGTTGAGATTAGACCACATTCAAGTATTCTCCTGCCATGGCGGAAGAAAGGCCATCATTGCCAATCAAGACACGAATGCCTTTTTCTTGCATTCTCGCGATGTCTGGAAGTCCGACACCATTGTTCATGTTGCTGGTAACACAAACCACCATGTTGATGTGATGTTGTTGGATTAAATCCATTTCTTCATCCAGTAAATGAACGCCATGAACAAACAAACTTCCTTTTCTTAACAAGCCCAAGTCTTGAAGTCGATGGATAATCGGTTTCCCATATTTCTTCAATGACAACGATTCATCCATCAAACTTTCCGCGACATGGAGATGCAAGGGCATCGTCGAAGAGGCCGCGATTTGTTTTAAAGATTGTTCTCGTAAGGACATCGACGCATGCATGCCGAAAAGGGCTGCGGAGGTTCCTTTTTGTGTTTTGTTGGCGAATTGGTTGTTTTCTTCGATGCATTCCTGTAAATCGAAACGATCACTGCTCTCAAAGCAAAATACGCCGCGTAGACCCACTTGATCAACGACGGCTTTTCGAAGTTCTTCGAGCGAACCCGAAATCGCGCCGGAAGCGTGATGATCGATGATTGTTGTGACGCCATTTTGCGCGAATTCGCTGGCGAATCCCACGCCACTCGAATAGACGTTTTCGAGATCGAGAGCGCCATCGATTTTCCACCAAAGTTGATCCAAAATTTCTTGAAAATTCTTGGGTGAAAAAGGAAGTGACAGTCCTCTCGCAAAATAGGAATACAGATGTGTATGACCGCAAACGAGTCCTGGCATTACGGTTTTCCCTTTTAAATCGATGAGTTCATAGTCTCCTTTGGGGAGAGCCGACATCTTGCCTACTTCAAGAATGGTCTCATTAAAAAGGACATAAGCATCTTCAAGGTAGTGTTGAAAATCAAACAGATTCGCATGGATAAAACACTTCATCTTGTATGGTCTCCTTTCAACACTCGACCGTGTCCCTGGATCCATCGTTCGCCATCGACGCGGAGTTCACCGCGCAGATAAACTTGATCAATCACTGGAGTGACATGGATTCCATCATAAATACTATAGTCGCTTTGGGAGTGCCGTTGTATGAAAGAATGTGAATCTTTGTGCCAGACGACCAAATCGGCGTCAAAGCCAATCTGTAATTGACCTTTGTGGGTAAGTCCGTGGATTCTCGCAGGATTCGAGGTCATTCTGTCTAGGATATTTTCGCCAAAACGAGTCACCATGATGGGAAAACTCGCTTCAACGCCGCCAATACCTAGTGGGGTATGCTTCAGCGTCGAGGCGAATTTCTGAGATTTCATGAACGGGCAATGATCCGTTCCAATCGTATCGACATCGCCGATGAGACTTTCGAGTTCACTTCGAAGTGATTCGTTTCTGAGTGGTGGCGCAAAGGTATAGAGAGCACCGTTTGGTTGCTCCCAAACCGTCTCATTAAAGAGAAAATATTGCGGACAACTTTCGATGAAAAAGCGTTCGTGTAGGATGTCCGAATATGCTGTTTTGAGACGACGAATGGTTTGGCCACTCGACGTGTGAACCATATAGAGATAGCCACCGTGTTGGCGCACCATTTTTGCTAATTTCAGCGCTTCATCGGTTTCGCTGGAAGCTGGACGGCTGCGTCCCAAATCATGGAAAGTTTGATTTGGAGATAGGACAATTTGATCATCCGCTTCGACATGACAACTGATGAGCATTTGATACTTCTGTGAAGCTTTCAAAAGAGAAACAATTTGATCATCATAAGTGCGACGTCCGGAATCGGAATACGTGGTGAAAAGCTTGATGGCCACACATCCAAGTTCTTTGGCTTTTTTCACATACGCATCGATATCTCCCGTAGGATTTTTGATGGTCGCATGAAACGCTACATCCGTTTGGCAATCGGCACTTTCCCGAAGTCGTTCTTGAAAGGATTTTTCGAGGTCCTCGGCATCACTCGTGGGTCGCAAGAAATCGATGACAGTCGTGACACCACCAAAAAGAGCGGATACGCTGCCATCGAAAAAATCATCGACGCTTTTTGTCCATCCCAGATCGAGATCAAAATGGACATGGGGATCAATGACCCCGGGCGTAATCCACTGGTTTGTGCAATCCACCACCCGTTTGGCTTCAAAAATGTCTGAAGTCATCAGGGCAATGCGACCATGCTCGACATAGATATGTGTCGCTTGAAATTCATGGTTTATCCATACAAGCCCATTCCGTAACGCCAAGTCGAACATAGGAGACATCCTTTCAATCGATATTTTTGACCGAATATTGTTTCATCTGATATTTATTCACGACCTCTTCCCATAGATCTTCACGAATGGTGACGTAAAGTTCTGCGGGTGAAGAGACAAGAAGTTTGAAAGTGGAATCAAACCCTCTTCCGAACAGTTCCAAAATGCCGACTTCATCCAAAAAAAAGATTGTTTCACCTTGCGAAATCCAGTTCTGAAAGGCTTGATACACCATGTCAAATACTTCTTGGTCGAATACATAGGGTCCATGTACCAAAGGGGTCTTGAACTCTTTTTGATAAACGTCGCGATGAAGGCATAATCTTCGCTCCTTCCCACTGGATAAGTCCATCAAGTCAAAGTGATGAACTTTGCCATCCAGCATGGTTTTGAGCGAAACAAAACCTTCGCCGCGTTGCATTTCAAGATACGTGGCGAGAAGGGAAGTGGTCTTCCCACTATTCATTCTCCCAGTAACGATATGTACCATGACGGCTCTCCCTCATATGCATTTGATTCGGTCGTTGATTGGCAATCGCCAAAATCTCTGAAGCAATCGAAATCGCGATATCTTCTGGTCGATTGCCGCCAAGGTCTAATCCGATAGGTGCATAAAAATTCGCGAGTCGAACTTGCTTTGTATGAACTTCATAGGTCTTTGTCAAATAATCATCGAGCTTTTGTGGTGAGCAAAGAAGTCCCAAATAACGGAAATCCACACCGCTTTCTAAGACCTTATTCAACACGTGATAATCTTGAGTGTGAGAGGGGGTACAAACTACATAGAATGTTTGTGAAGAGACACCTATTTCATTCA
>JAQVKB010000118.1 GCA_028694875.1 Candidatus Izemoplasmatales bacterium | reverse complement strand
GAGGCGACCATCTCACTATGTGTGACCAAAATGACCAGTTTTCCATTTTCCACAATCTTCTTCAGAATCGCCAACACAATCTCCGCCGACTCTTTATCTAGCGCGCCGGTTGGCTCATCCGCCAACAGAATGGATGGATTGTTGGCCATGGCTCTCGCAATCGCGACACGTTGTTGCTGACCACCCGATAACTGAGAAGGATACTTGTCTGCGTATTGGTCCAGACCCACCATTTTGAGCAAATCGATGGCTCTTTCCTTCCGTTCTTTCGGTGGAATGTCGCTCATCTCCATCGAGATCGCGACATTTTCAACGAGCGTGAGCTGTCGAATCAGATTGTAGTTTTGGAAGATCAAACCGACTCTCTTCTTTCGGTAGTCATCCATTTCTTCTTCGCTAAAATCGCGCAAGAATTTCCCAGCGCATACAATGCTTCCAGTATATTCGCTGTCGAGTCCCCCCATGATGTTGATCAATGTGGACTTTCCACAGCCGGACTCCCCGATGAGTCCCACTAGTTCCCCGCAATCAAAATCCACGGTAACGCCTTTCAACACCTCTTGTTTTTGGGTGTTTGTAATATTGTAGGCCTTTTCGATATTGGCCAACCTTAGTAATGTTGCCATGTCTTCTCCTTCTATTATCCACACATCGCGGAATCTCTTCTTGCTCATTATATCGAAGAAAAATGATGTTTCTTTTCGAAAATCATGGGAAAGTAATGGGAATTTCGCACAGAACACTCACAATGAATGATTATGATAATATTACAAGGAGGGGATATGATGCGGATACACCTTGTAGGGAACGAACCCATGAGTCGTCAATTGATTTCGAAATGGATGGAAAATGATGCCCATCAAGTCACATGCTTTTCGCATCCAATCTTACCCTCCACTTCGGATGCGTCAACCCCAGATCTGTGGGTCATCGATTTATCCAATCCACAGAATCACAACGAATTCTCATCGATTCAAATTCTTCGATCAAATTCCAAAGCCCCAATTCTTTTGATGACTTCCGCGGAGTCTGCTCAAGAGAGTGTTCTTCATTTTGACGATTCCTTTGATGAAATCATCGTCAAGCCATTCTCGCGACATGAGTTATCGATTCGATTGATTCGTGCGACTAGACCGATAACGCAACTAAAAAAGGTTGGTCCTTATCAAATTGATGTTTTATCAAGAACAGTCTTTGTTCGCGAAGGACCTGTCATTCTCTCCGCAAAGGAGTTTGATCTACTTCAATTTTTGGTCGAACATCGAGGAGTAGCGATTCCTCGTGAACAGTTTGCGCGAGCGATATGGCATGAGACTTTCTATGGTAGTGTACGACTTGTGGATGATTTGATGCGAAGATTACGAAAAAGACTTCCTGAATTGGAAGTCACAGCGTTGTATGGATTTGGGTACCGACTAGAATAGAAAAAAAGACGGAATTTTCCGTCTTTTTGAATGCAATGGTGCCGAAAACAGGACTTGAACCCGCAACCTACTGATTACGATTCAGTTGCTCTACCAGTTGAGCTATTTCGGCGTCTATTCCTATTATACCAAAATTCATAAGAAAGAAAAGAAAAAAGTCACACCATCCATAATTGAAAGAAACAAGTGTTTTTTGTTTGCCTTTTCGGGAAGAATCCTGTATTCTATCAACGACTGTTTTGTTGGAGGATTTTCATGAAAACCAAAAAACTTATACTAACTGCCTTGTTTATTGCGATCGGCATTGTGCTGCCTCAAGCACTTCATTTCTTTGGCGGACCAACCTTAGGATCGATTCTATTGCCAATGCATCTACCGGTATTCATTGGCGCCATGCTTCTAGGACCCGTCAGTGGGGCGTTTATTGCTTTAGGAAGTATCTTTGTTGGTGTCTTGCTGGGAATGCCCAGCATTTTGATTGCCAGTTATATGGTTTTTGAACTTGTTGTTTATGGTTTGGTGGCAGGATATTTGCACCACACCAAAAAAATCAATGTGTTTGTTTCTTACTTTGTCGCGAAGATCTTGGGAATGGCAATGGCATTAGGAATCATCTTTCTGCTCGCGAATCTGTTCTCCGTGGCGTTTCCTCCTACTTTTGGAACAATTACCATGTTTGCGGCGGGAATTCCCGGAATCGTTATTCAAGTATTTCTTGTTCCCGCGATTGTCCTTGTTCTCGAAAAAAGAGGTGCTGTGGAATGAAAAGTATGTTAGAGATCTTAGGCGACCATGCTTGCGTGGTCCTCAGAAACAACGATGTCGTTTTTTCCTCCGATGAGCGTGGTGTCAAACCGCTTTTGGATTACTATAACCTTTATGGTGTATCCTTTGCACCTCTTACCGTCGTCGATAAAGTTGTCGGTCGCGGTGCTGTGCTTCTTGCCAAACGAATTGGTGCCGAAAAAATCATGACACCGACCATGAGTGAAGATGCCTTATCGCTCGCAAAATATTATGACATGGATACGGAAGTCCTTGAAGTCGTCCCATATATTGTCAATCGTCAAGGCGATGGAAGATGCCCGATTGAATCGAGCGTATTAGGAATTACCGATGTGGAGGAAGGCGTAGAAAGAATTCTCGCTGCACTCGCTTCCTTACGAAAATAGAAAAGATGGAACGTTCGCGCGTTCCATCTTTTTTTTATGATTTGATGATGTTCCAGGCCTCTACAAGACGCTCGAGATTCCATGAAGCATTGGCGGGAGAGGTGGAAGGCAACTTTGTCGCCATCGATTGTAAGTCTGGAAATTCTTGGATAAAATGCTTGTACGCGGTAGCCCCATTGAGGAATATCTTTTGAATGGGATACATCGAGATCCATGTTCGAATGTGGGAGATTGTCACATCTTGGATGGAAGCATCTTGAGATCCTTGGATCCTACAGGATTCTATGACATCATAGAGCCCGATGTGATGTTTTTTCAACAGAAGCACTTTAGTATCCCGGTCTGCATGAACAAAATCCTCATCAAGAACTTCAGAAAGAACAGACCAAAACCGATTTTGAGGATGCATGTAATAAAAGGCTTTTTCTCTACTTTTCACGGAAGGAAAACTTCCAAGAATGAGGGTTTCAGTGGTGGAATCCAACAAGGGCGGAAACCCATGTTGGGCAAGAATCAATTCCAAATTCATCACCTCTATATCCGAATATCATACTTCAGAAGTATCTTTTTTGATAGACTTTCTTTTCTCTGGAGACTGATAGAGTTGTAGTAACAAGAACCCAAAGATTCCGGCTGCCATCGTGGTCAAATATATATTGTGGAATCCTTGATTCAACGTATCTTGGAATGCGCCTTCGATGGCAACGGAACGACCATCGATATCATCCAAATAATTCGATACCCCAATTCCAAATTCAACAGGGAGATCCTCTTGGAATCCAACAAGCGCGGTAATGAGCGTTTGCATATCTATAACTGTCGAGGCCATCGCATCTTTGGTGGATTCGATGTTCGTCACGACGGCATCAAATCCATCGAGAGTCGTCACTTGCGAGAAATACGTGAAGGTTTCAGAAGACAATTGATTCACATACATTGCAGAGGCCAAAGATAACACTTCAGTTCCATCAAATGCGGAAGAATTCAAAGCAGCTAGTTCTGTTCGAATCTCGGCGAGGACAGTGAGGTCCGCATTCATGCCTGCGATGGCACCATTCAATCCCATGATGGCAGAATTCATCCCATCAACACCATTTTGAACACCATTCGTCACAAGGTTCACGACCTGAGGAATGAATAGATCAAAGATAGAAGCATAGAATGTATGCGTATTGGCCGCGATGGTTGTGACATCTGAACTTTGAATCAACGCAATCACGCTTGGATCCAACGTTCCCGATGTCGCGGTCGTTTGCATCGTCATCGGAAACTCTCTGGGTTGAGAGTAGTCCGGAAATTGATAGTCCGCATATTCCGCTGGCAACAACGGATTGTCCTTGAGCGCCGCAAATGCAGCTGTCACTTCATCCGCATGGGCTATCCCTGGAACCGTCATGTTGGCAGGTAGCACTTCGGCCACATTCGTTTGCATGAGCATTCCTGCACTCGCAATGAAGGCAACCATGATCGAAGGCGCTATCGTTGTCCCAATCGAACGAATCAATGAAAGTGTCGCCAACGCTGAATTGGATTCTGCTTTTTTGGTATTTTCCAACATCATATAATTGAGTGGTGTTCCGAGTGAAAATCCCATTCCTAATCCCATTAATACGAGTGCGACAATCACCGCAAAAACGGACGGAGATGGAATCGCTACAAAAATCACAAACAACGCGGCGAGAATTGTAATCGCAAAGCCGAATCCAAGGACGGGCTTGACACCAAACTTGTCGATCAATCGACCTGAGGTTGGCGCGCCAATCCCTGCAAACAAACCTAGTACGATGACAAAGTATCCGCCACTACCTGTGGGAATCTTGACCGCGTTCTCCGCAAATTGAGGCACAAAGATTGTGCCCATCAAAATCACGCCACTTAAGAAGGATAAGACAAGCGTCACGACGATTTGACGGTTTTTGAAATAGGATAGGTTGATGACAGGATCTTCCGCTTTCTTTTCAAAATACAAAAACAGCGGGAAAATCAAG
>JAQVKB010000117.1 GCA_028694875.1 Candidatus Izemoplasmatales bacterium | reverse complement strand
ATTTTCGCAGTACCGTTTGGATCAAAAAAAATCCTCGAGGCAAATACGTCGTTTGTATATCGTGTTTATGTCGGTGATCGCCTCTACTCCGACGAATCGTATTACGACATGACAAATTGGATTGACGAGGAAACCATCATCGATGTCACTGTCAACGTTGGATATGCCGATGTCCATGTTTACACCTTACAAGATACCACGGAAGCCAAGGTGGTTGTCCAGTATGATCGCACCGTCGATCTTCAAAGTGTTTCCATTGATTTTAACGAGCTAGATGGATCATTTCAGGTCGATGGAAATCTAGCGCAAGAAACCTATGACGCGATGTCCGATGCGTTGATTCCTCAAATTGAAATCTATCTTCCCGCGGATGTGACAATTGCCAATCTCGAATTGACGACCACCTTCGGTGGGGATATCGTCGTCAACTACGTCAGTGCGGAAACTCTAGAGTTGACCGCGACGAATGCCGACATCTCGATTACTTCAAGTACCGAAACCATTGAGAATTTCGACCTCATTCTCGACTCCAGTCAATTCAATATTCGTACTGAAACGGCAAATTCGATGATTTTGACGATGTCCAATTCCACAGGATCTTTATTATTACGAAATGTGACGAATCAAATTGAACTTGACTTGACCTCTTCTGAACTCGATTTCTTTTCTACCAACTCGGATTCCCTGATCATTCATAGCCAAGAATCTTCCCTCAACTTGATTGAAGTCTATGCCAGTGAGATCTCTGTAACACTCGAACGAGATACTTATCGTCATTCCAATTCTTCCGAAGAAGGCATTGACAACTACATCATCATCGTCATGGAAGACGCCAATGTGGAATTGAAAGGAGTAACTTGTGATTACCAAAGCCCAACCGAATGACCTTGAAGCGATTGCGGCCATCGCAAGAAGAGTGGTCGTCGACCTCCATGCCAGCGGCATCGATCAGTGGTCCGATATCTACCCGCTCCAAGAGCACTTTCAAAAGGATATGGACCGCGATGGTCTCTTTGTTTACAAAGACGGAAATCGCATCTTGGGCTCGATTTCGATTCTTCCTCAAAACGATCCATTTTATAAAGACATCACGTGGTTGAAGGAATCATCGTTGGTCGTTCACCGTTTGATGGTCGATCCGATCGCGATGAAACATGGAATTGGAAGCGCCTTGCTGCAGTATGCCATAGACCTCGCAACCTCCAGAAACTATGAATCCATCAAGGTGGATACACACCCCGATAATTTCCGAATGCAAGGACTTTTATTGCGACATGGGTTTGTCAAACTCGAAATGATTGAACGAATGTATCGAATCGGTTTTGAACTCGTTCTCACCAAGAAGGAATGAATGTTCCTTCTTTCTTTTTGAACGTGAAATATGCTATAATAGAGAAAGATTTTTGAAGGAGGTGACGCGTGTGTTTCTCGATGAAGTAACATTGTTAGTCGAATCAGGAAAAGGTGGAGACGGAATCATTTCTTTCCGCCGTGAGAAACACGTTCCCAAAGGCGGTCCTGCTGGTGGGGATGGCGGAAAAGGCGGTAGCGTGATCTTTGTCGCAGACGAAGGTCTCTCGACGCTTTTCGACCTCAAATATACCAAAGCCATTCGTGCCAAAAACGGCGAAAATGGCAAAATCAAAACGATGCGCGGGAAAGACGCGGAAGATGTCTTTGTCAAAGTTCCGATTGGAACGATGCTCTACGAACAGGCCAACAATGAAATGATTGCGGATTTGACAACCCATGGCGAACGTTATGTTGTTGCCAGAGGCGGTCGTGGAGGTCGTGGGAATACGGCGTTTGCAACGGCTCGAAACAAAGTCCCGCGGATCCAAGAAAATGGCGAACCCGGTGAGTCTGTCGAACTTCGTGTCGAACTAAAACTATTGGCGGATGTCGGAATCATTGGTTTCCCTTCGGTGGGCAAATCAACCATTATCTCCGCTGTCACCAACAGCCGTCCGAAAATCGCGGATTATCCCTTTACCACGCTAATTCCGAATTTGGGTGTTGTTGCCTTGAAAGATGGACGAAGCTTCGTCTTGGCAGATATGCCTGGTTTGATTGAAGGTGCTTCACAAGGTCTAGGTCTTGGCATCCAGTTTTTGAAACATATTGAAAGGACACGGATTTTGTTGCATGTGATCGACATGAGTGGCGAATCTGAACGAGATCCTTATAAAGACTGGCAAGTCATCAATGACGAACTTTCTCATTATGTCGTCGATTTATCCAGTCGTCCGCAAATTCTTGTGGCTAACAAAATGGATGCACCAAAAGCAAAAGAAACTTTGGATCAATTCAAAAAGCAATTACCAGTCGGTACTGAAGTATTTGAAATCAGTGCCGCATTGGATGAGGGCTTGGAAGCATTGCTTTACAAAACCATGGATTTGCTCACCATCACGAAGGCACAACTCACGAAACCTGACGATGATAGTGAATCTTTAATTGTTCGCTTTCGAAGCGAGGAGTTGCCATTCTATATCACGAAACCTTCCGATGGTTGGTATGATGTCCAAGGGCCCGCGATTGAACGACTTTATCGTCGAAGCAATTTCATGTCCGATGAAGCCGTGTCAAGATTCCTTTCGCAGCTTCGTCGTTTGGGTGTGGAAGAAGCTCTTCGCAAAGAAGGGGCAAAAAATGAAGACATGGTTCGTATCTACGATTTCGAATTTGAATTTGTCGAGTAAGGGAGGGCTGGCGAGTGTATAGTTACTTGAAAGGCATTGTCACCGAAGTGAAAGCCAATTACATTACGTTGGAAGTCTCCGGTGTCGGTTATCAATTGATTGCTCCAAACCCTTATCTCTTCACAAGACATCAAGAAGCGATCGTCTATGTCTATCAAAAAGTCGCAGAAGATGAAATCAGTTTGTTTGGATTCCCAGGTGCGGAAGAAAAAGAACTGTTCCTTAAGTTGATTAGTGTCAATGGGATTGGACCGAAATCCGCGACCGCAATCTTGGCGGCGGGAAGTGTCCAATCGATAACGCAAGCGATTGAAGCGGGGAATGCCAAGTTCTTACAGAAGTTTCCCGGAATCGGTCCAAAAGCGAGTCAACAAATCATTTTGGATTTGCAGGGGAAAGTCGATTTCGATCAGCTTGGTGAAGTCGGTGGTGCGTTGGGCGAAGTCGAAGAGGCACTACAAGCCCTTGGATATTCCGCCAAAGAAACCAAAAAAGTATTGCCAAAACTCGATGCGTCAAAACCAATCAATGAGTTGGTGAAAGACGCGTTGAAACTCATGCTAAAGTAAGAAGAAGGGAAACTTTCTTCTTTTTGCTTACTTGCAAGTAAGTGCCACATAGATGTTGAATTTGGTAACTTACGAGCGGAAATATTGCATCATTGGCGATTTGTGGTATGCTACATTTGTGCTCGAGCAAAACCATTATGTAGGAGGAAATCATTATGAAACGTATCATTCATTCCGTCTTGTCCATCACACTCATTGTCGCTCTTGGCGCCATGCTTGTCGGTTGTGGCGAAAACGTATCACTCTATCAATTCGAACGCGCTTTCCGCGACACGATCACGGTCAGCGAAAATCTCGATCAAGTGGCCGATGAAGATTTGGCTTCGACCGATGTCGAAGATCTCGCCTTCATCATTGGCGATTCCGTCATGCAACTATCCGACACTTCAGAACCCACTGTACAAGAGAAAATTGCCCGCATCCGTGAACTCCACGATCTGATTTTCCAAGTCCATACGGACAATGTGAATACCACACAAAGCATTCGACTTACCGCAGAAACAACCAGAACCGCGATTGCTGATTTTCGTTCTCAGGGACTCAATTTGACTGAAGCAGACCAAACTCAAATACAAGCGTGGGTGACGGAACTTCAAGAAATCAAACTGACGTTACAATCCACCATTGGTTTGGCATTTGCTCAAATGAGAGACCTTCGCGGTATGTACACCCTTGAAAATATTGACTTGATTTTATCCACCTATGAAGGTGTATATGCGACCCTTCAAACACGTTCCGAATGCCTCATAAGATCGTTAGAAATCCTCGAAGATTCTCAATTACTCATCGAAGGATATCTGTCGTAACTCATGAAAATACGCGTCGAGGAAATCCGGAATTTGACGGAGCCAGAAATCGTCGTCCGGTATCCAGAGAAAAATGAACAAGTCGATCGGATTTTGGCAACGTTGAAAGCTCTCGACGAGCGCTTAATCCTCAAACAAGGCGATCAACAGATCGCCTTGTCGCCTACTGAAATCTACTATTTTGAGAGTGTTGATAATAAGGTTTGTGCATGTTCCGCCACCGAAGTTTTTGAGACCAATTCCAAACTCTACGAGTTGGAAGAGACCTTGTCCAACTATGGATTTCAACGCATCAACAAAACGACCGTCGTCAACACAAAGAAGATTCGATCCTTTCAATCCGAACTCAATGGACGCATGCGCGCAACGTTGAAGAACGGTGAGATTGTCATGGTATCGCGAACTTATGTCGCAAGTCTCAAGTATTTACTAGGAGGTAAAAAACGATGAAACGATTCCTTCGCATCTATGCCAATTCCTTTCTAGGAACAGCAGGTTTTTTGTTTCTCATTA
>JAQVKB010000116.1 GCA_028694875.1 Candidatus Izemoplasmatales bacterium | reverse complement strand
CAACCTCACAAATCATGCCTATTTTAATTTGGAAGGTGATTTCAGCGGGAACGCAGCATATCATCAACTCCAAGTGAATGCATCCTCTGTGGTAATGGTCAATGACGAATTTATTGGAAAAACGATCGTACCCATCCAGGAAAGTGTCCTCGACTTTTCTCAGGGTGCCAATGTAGTTGAACTGGCGAGTCAACCACTTCTAGATCAGCACGAAGTCAAAGGTGTCGATCATTACTTTATTTTTGATTCATCCCTATCAAAAAGGGCCATACTATCTAGCATGAGAAGTGGCCGTCAACTCACCATGGAAACCGATTATCCAGGTGTGACAGTATATTCGACGAATTACCCGAATGACACACTCATCCAAACGGGAGAAGTATTAGGATTTCGATCCTGCGTCTGCTTGGAAGCATCGTATGCATCCAATGCCATCAATGATTCGCGTCTTGAAGCGGGTCTTTGTGGACCCGATAGGCCCTATCACCATTGGATTTCCTTTACGCTGGAGGAACCAAGATGAGGCTTGTTGTCGCAGGAGGAGCTGGCTATATCGGTAGTCATTTTGTGAAGGCTGCTTTGGCGGAGGGACATCAAGTCCTCGTGATTGACAATCTTCAAACCGGTCATCTTCAAGCCGTGAATTCGAATGCTCCATTCTATCAAGGAGATCTTCGCGGTAAGGATTTCTTACGAAGTGTTTTTTCCTCCAACGAAGTTGACGCTGTGATTCATTTTGCGGCCAACTCGTTGGTGGGCGAATCGATGAAAGATCCTCTCAAGTATTTCAACAACAATGTTTCTGGCACCATTACCTTGCTGGAAGCGATGCAAGAATTCAAGATCACGAAAATTGTTTTTTCTTCCAGCGCCGCTGTTTATGGGAATCAGTTAGTGATGCCTCTGACAGAAAGTTCTCCAACGATTCCAACCAATCCTTATGGTCAAACCAAGTTGATGATGGAACAAATCATGAAATGGGCAGATCAAGCTTGGCAACTCAAGTATGTGAGCTTGCGTTATTTTAATGTGGCTGGAGCTTCCTTGGACAGTTCTTTAGGAGAGGATCATCATCCTGAAACACATTTAATCCCGATTATCTTGCAAGTGCCACTCGGGCAACGCGAGGCGTTGACGATCTTTGGAAATGATTATCAAACCCCCGATGGAACATGCATTCGAGACTATATTCATGTCGAGGATTTGGCCAAAGCGCATTTGTTGGCGCTTCATTATTTGTCTCAAAATCAACCTTCACAAATTTTCAACCTGGGAACGAAAACGGGTTATTCCAATCTGGAGGTACTCGAAGCCGTACGCCGTGTGACAGGGCATCCGGTGCCGATGGTATTCGGCCCGCGTCGCGAAGGCGACCCCGATCAATTGGTCGCGAGTTATGACTTGGCCAAAGAAATCCTTGGGTGGTCCCCCACAAAGTCGCTCGACGAATCGATTGATTCCGCCTATCGTTTTCATCAAAAACATCCTCATGGATTTGACGGAGGAGCAAAATGAATCATGAAGTCAATCAACTCATCCACTATGGAATACGGCAAGGATTTTTAGAAGAAGCCGATCGTCCTTATGCCATCAATCGAATGCTTAAGATTGTAGGACTTGAATCGTTTGTCGAAGAAGATGACGAATCGCTTGATTTCTTTACGATCATGGAAGGGCTTCTCGACAAAGCAGTAGCCAAAGGAATTATTGACCCAAGCCTTCAAAGTCGCGACCATTTGGAAGCCCAGCTCGTCGATTGCATGTTGCCAAGACCATCCGAAGTCAATCGGATCTTTCGTGAATACTATCATAAGGCTCCAGTTTACGCGACCAAATATTTTTATGATTTGTCGATTGCGACCAATTACATCAAAACGCGCCGTATCGCGAAAAACCGGCATTTTGTATACAATGGGAAATACGCGCCGTTGGAGATATCCATCAATCTTTCAAAACCCGAAAAAGACCCGATGCAGATTGCGACCCAAAAGCATCAAGCATCTTCCGATTACCCCAAGTGCCAACTATGCGTGGAGAACGTGGGATATTATGGAGACCAAGTTCATGCAAGTCGAAGCAACCATCGGATTGTGGATTTGACGATTCATAGGGAAAAGAATCAATGGGCGCTCCAATACTCTCCCTATGCCTATTTTGATGAGCATTGTATTGTTCTTCACAAAGAGCATAAACCGATGATTGTCGACAAAACAACATTCGAAGAACTGGTCGATTTTTTGAATCAATTCCCGCATTATACGATTGGTTCCAACGCGGGATTACCCATCGTCGGTGGATCGATTCTCAATCATCATCATTTTCAAGGTGGCGACGCAACCTTCCCCATTGAACAAGCGCGTGTGTTGAAAAGCACAAAAGTCGACAAGGTTGAAATCCAGATTTTGGATTGGCCGATGTCGGCGATTCGTCTGATTGCGGAAAGTGAATTTCGCTTACTTGACAAAGCGGGTCAACTGTTCGACGCTTGGCGTACATACACCAATGAGAGCCTATCGATATTCGCCAGAACTGAAGCAGGAGAGCACAATACCGTTACCCCGATTGTGAAAATTGTCAAAGGAAAATACCACATGTATTTGATTCTCAGAAACAATCTCACGACGCCAGAACGTCCTTACGGTTTATTCCATCCTAGAGAACAGTATTTCCATATCAAAAAAGAGAATATTGGTTTGATTGAAGTGATGGGGCTGGCCATTCTTCCAGGCCGTTTGGAACGAGAACTTGCTCAGCTCGAGTCGATCATGAAAGGCGAACTTTCATTCGAAAATGTTCCTCAACTCGAGAGCCATCAAGCGTGGTTTGAATCCTTGGATTGGCAATCCATCCCCGAAATTGAGCGCAAAGACTATCTCGATCAGCAAGTGGGACTCGTCTTCGAAAAAGTGTTGGAAGACTGTGCTGTCTTTCCTCCTAGCGAAATCCAAGAGTTTTGGAATTTTGTACTCAAAAACATCTAAAACCATTGCGCCGTCTGGCGCAATTTTCATTCTCCTATATGGTCTTTTCGAAGACCATGTGGTATAATTATCGATTGACAATGAGGTGAGTATCATGGGAAACAACAATGACAAATTGGTCAAATCCATCACATCGCGCGATACAGATTTTGCGCAGTGGTATACGGATGTCTGCAAAAAAGCAGAATTAATGGACTACACGGATGCAAAGGGCTTTATCATTTATCGTCCTTATGGCTATGCAATCTGGGAAAATATTCAACAATACATGGACAAAGAATTCAAGAAGACCGGGCATGAGAATGTCTATATGCCGCTATTAATTCCAGAATCTTTGTTTATGAAAGAAGCGGAACACGTGGAAGGGTTCGCCCCGGAAACGGCGATTGTGACAATCGGCGGAAAAGAAGAGTTATCCGAGCGTTTGATCATTCGCCCGACGTCAGAGGTTTTGTTTTGCGATCATTACAGCAAAGTCGTCGAATCGTATCGCGACCTCCCCAAAAAATACAATCAATGGTGCAGCGTTGTACGATGGGAAAAAACCACACGTCCTTTCCTACGTGGTAGCGAATTCTTATGGCAAGAAGGTCACACAATTCATGCGACCGAACAAGAAGCGCGTGATGAAGTGTTGGGGATGCTAGAAATCTATCGGAAAACAGGCTCCGATCTTTTGGCAATTCCATTTGTGACAGGTAGAAAAACCGATAAAGAGAAATTTGCCGGTGCCGAAGAAACCTATACGATTGAAGCCTTGATGCACGATGGCAAAGCCCTTCAATCAGGAACGACCCATTATTTTGGAACGGGATTCGCGGAAGCGTTCCACATTACATTCCTCGATAAAGACAATACATTGAAACCAGTTCATCAAACCTCGTGGGGTGTTTCCACGCGTTTGATTGGCGCCATCATCATGGTTCACGGAGACGACTCCGGATTGGTGCTACCTCCTTATGTCGCTCCAACCCAAATCATCGTCACCCCAATCCAACAAAACAAGGAAGGTGTGATGGAAGCTTCTCAAGCGTTGGTTTCTGAACTTCAAAACGCCGGATATCGCGTCAAACTCGATGATTCAGATAAGTCTCCAGGATGGAAGTTCGCGGAAGCGGAAATGAAAGGCATTCCCCTTCGCATTGAAATTGGACCTCGCGATCTTGAACAAGGAGAGTGCGTCATCGTTCGTCGCGTTGACCGCGAAAAAACGAAGTTGAAACTGACTGAAGTGGCGATGCAAATTCCGAAGATGTTACAAGAAATCCATGAAATTATGTTAGAAAATGCGCGCAAGAATGTCGAAGAAAATACTCGTGTTGCGAAATCCTATGACGAATTTCAATCGATTATCCAAGAAAAAGCCGGTTATGTTCGCATGATGTGGTGTGGGGATCGAGCTTGTGAAGACAAGATCAAAGAGGATACCGCGGCGAGCGCTCGGTGCATTCCTTTCCAACAACAACATCATTCTGATACATGCCCTGTTTGTGGCAAAAAGGCGACGACCGAAGTCTACTTCGCCAAAGCCTATTAAGAAAAGGAACCATGATGGAAATCATCAAGGTTCCTATTTTTTTACCAGTTAGGAAACACTGACGCGCCATGCGCATC
>JAQVKB010000115.1 GCA_028694875.1 Candidatus Izemoplasmatales bacterium | reverse complement strand
TGGAAAGAAAAACATCTCGATGATTGGTGCCATCGAGATGCTCTTTTGTTTCTTATGGATTGACGATAATGCCCGTTCCGTCGCTGATGATATCGGGTAAGACGCCATCCCATGTGGAGTAATAAAGGACGTTGAGCACGATTTGCGCAATCTCCGCATCGGTAAGGTTCGGAAGTTGCGCTTGGTAATACGAGAACAGATCCGCGACGGCTTCCTTTTCCGCCGCAATCTTGACCGCTTCCGCCGCCGCGGCGATTTCCACCGCGTCCGCTTGCGCTTGCGCCTGAATCAAAATGGTTTCCGCTTCGACTCTCGCTTTTTCTTGTTCGGCGAGGGCGATTTCGATTTGTTGGAGCGCCTCACCCTTATCTTGAATGATCGTCTCAATCGTCGCGCCAGCGTCGATGTCGTCAAACGACACGCTCACAAGCGAAATGAAATATTGATCCGACAACAATGTCGCCAAGTTCTCATAGAACTCGTTTCTGGTGTTTTCGAGTTCTCCACCCAAAATGTCATAAATCGAGTAATGGATGGTCGAGGATTGGAGCGCTTGCTTCACCAGCGAGTTGAGTTGATCGTTGGAAATATCGCTAGCTCCGGTCTTCTTGAAAAATTTCCCGGCGTTTTCCGCATCGATCCGGTAGATGATGGTGATTTCAAAAGACGCATAGATGGCATCTTCAGTTTGACCGGTGGTCGCAGTTTGCGCCGTTTTGTTGGTGGTCGAAATCTTGGTGATGTGTTCGAAAATCGATTTGACTTGGAAGCCTTCGTATTTGACTTCGTCTTGAACACCACTACGGTCGTCATAGATAATGCCGACTTCGTTGGCGGAAATTTTCGTAAACATTCCAAAGACCAACAGAACAAAGGTAAAGAAAGGAAGTACGATAAAGACTTTGTGGCGTCCACGGTTGGATAGATAAACTACCGCCGCGAACATGGTGATGAGAAACAATACAATTGTCGTAATGAGTAATGCCATGGGGATTCCCCTCCTTTATATTTATGTCAAATGGCTTTGGCCATCAAACATCATTGTAACATAGTGCATGAAGTTCTGAGCGCATGATTTCTTTCAAGAATGAGCATGCTCTTTACAAAATAACTTCTTGTGATATAATAAGGCTAAATCGAGGAACGGAAAAGTAGTACGATACCTTCGTTTAGCGAATGGAGACATGGTGAAAGCTCCATACGAAGCCCGTGCGAACGAACACCGGGAGAGGCAGAAGAATGAAGTAGAACTGCCCGTTTCATCCGCGTTAAGGATTTCGAGCGCCGAGAGTCTCTCTCGGAACCAAGGTGGTACCACGGGAAATCGTCCTTGCTTTTTGGGCGATTTTTTTTATTTTTCAGAAGGAGGCGATCACGATGATCACCGTCAAAGAATTGTTAAAGCAATACCCGAGTTTATCAGGACAAACTGTCCTTGTTTCAGGCTGGGCTAGAAACAATCGCGGACAAAAAGAATTTGGTTTCTTGGATCTCAATGATGGGACGCATTTTGAGAGCGTCCAAGTTGTGTATGAAGACAAACTCGAAAACTTCAAAGACTTGCAGAAGATTCGTGTGGGATCGAGCGTCGAAGTGGAAGGCGAAGTTGTCTTAACTCCTGAACTCAAACAACCGTTTGAAATCAAAGCGAAACGCGTGGTTTTAATTGGCGATTCTTTGGAAGACTATCCGATTCAACCAAAACGCCATACGAGAGAATTTTTGAGAGAGAACGCCCACCTTCGGATGCGTACCAATTTGTTTAACGCCGTCTTCCGCGTACGCAGCGTGGTGAGTTTTGCGATACATCGTTTCTTCCAGGAACAAGGTTTCGTGTATTTCCATGCGCCGATTATCACCGGTTCCGATGCGGAAGGTGCAGGCGAAATGTTCAAAGTAACGACCCAAGATTATGAGACGCTTCTCAAAGCGGGCGTCAAAGAACTCGATCCTTCGAAAGATTTCTTTGGTAAGGCGACCAACCTGACGGTATCAGGACAACTTCAAGCCGAAGCTTATGCCTTAGCATTTCGGAACGTTTATACCTTCGGTCCAACCTTCCGTGCGGAGAACTCCAACACGCAACGTCATGCTTCTGAATTTTGGATGATTGAACCGGAAATGGCATTCTGTGATTTGGCCCAAGACATGAATGTGGCGGAAGCCATGGTGAAGTATGTCATTCAAGCGGTTTTGGAGGAATGTCCTTCAGAAGTCCAATTCTTTGATTCGTTCGTGGAAAAGGGACTTGAGCAGAAACTGCGTAAAGTGGCGTCTTCCACCTTCCAAGCCGTCACGCATCACGAAGCGATTACGATTCTTCTCGAAAGCGGGGTCGCGTTTGAAAACACGCCGAAGTATGGGGAAGACCTCGCGACCGAACACGATAAGTATTTGACCAAACATTTCGATGGACCGGTGTTTGTGATCAACTGGCCCAAAGAAATCAAGGCGTTTTACATGCGTCTCAATGACGATGGCGAAACCGTCGCCGCGATGGATCTTTTGGTTCCTGGTTCTGGAGAACTTATTGGTGGATCCCAACGTGAAGAGCGTTTGGAAGTGCTCGAACGTCGCATGAAAGAAATGCATGTTGGTGAGGAAGAGTTATGGTGGTATTTGGATCTTCGCAAATACGGTGGCTGTCCTCATGCTGGATTTGGTCTTGGACTGGAACGAATGGTCATGTATGTCACGGGTGTGGATAACATTCGCGATGTCATTCCATTCCCACGTACACCGAAGAACTGCGAATTCTAATGTCCAAGAAGAAGACATCGAAGCTTCCGCTTCGGAAAAAGCATCGAATCTTACGAGCGTTATTGCCAGTACTGATCTTGATACTAGGAACCTTGGCCTTCATGGTGATTTCTGATGCGATCATTTCGGCTTCGATCGAGAAGAATCTCAGAGAGACCCTCGAAGAAAATGTTCAATATGTCGAGGTCTATGATTTGAATGTGGCCTACCGTGAATGGGGGAGTGGCAGCGACGTCATGATTCTTTTGCATGGTTTTCTCGGATCGAGCTATGACTTTGAGGAGATGGCCCAAGACTTATCGCAAAATTACCATATCTATGCATTGGATTGGATCGGTTTTGGACTTTCTGAAAAGCCCGTCGATTACACGTATTCCAAAGCCCATCAAGCGGATTTGCTCAAAGGATTTGTGGAGAAATTAGGACTCGAGGACTTTGTCCTTGCGGGTCATTCCATGGGTGGCGAGATCGCGATGCGATATGCGGCGAGTTATCCCTCGGATGTCTCGCACCTCATTCTGCTCGATTCCGCTGGCATGCAACCGGCCAATTCGGTATCGCTACCGAAATGGGTTTATTCCCTGTTTGTGAAAAACTATTGGTTACAACGGATGTCCTTCCAATCCGCATACTCCCAAAAGGAGAATGCGACCAAAGATCGTTTCGATGAAATGTTTCTTTTCAATAAGGCGATTCCCTCGGCGGTCTATCAAGCCATTGGTTTGGCAGAAGATACCACCAAGGTTACCGACCTGTTGGGCAGTTTGAATGTGCCCACTCTGATTCTTTGGGGAAATGACGACACTTGGATTCTTCCAAGCGAAGCGTATCTTTTGTCCGAAAGGATCGATGGTAGCGAAGTCGTGATGATTCCCGATGCCGGCCATATGGTCTTTGATGAAGACCCTCAAGCCGTGGTGGAAGCCATTCGCGATTTTCTATCTTAACCCAATCAAAAACCCGAGCCGTGAATCCGGTTCGGGTTTTTTCCTAATGGGATACGGGATTTACTTCTTGGCAGGATCCTTTAAGGCTTCCGCAAGACCGCTTGCCAAACCGACGACACCGCCGAGTTCGGACGGAATGATCAGTTTTGTGGCTTGGCCGTTGGCGACTTTTTCCATCGCTTTGTAGGCTTCCAAAGTAAGAACTGCTTGGTCCGCTTTCGCGTTCTTGACAAGTTCAATACCTTTGGCGGTCGCTTCTTGGACTTTCAGGATAGCTTGGGCTTGACCTTCCGCTTCACGGATGGCCGCTTCTTTTTTGGCTTCCGCTCTCAAAATCGCGGATTCCTTTTCACCTTGAGCCTCAAGAATCGCAGACGCTTTTTTACCTTCGGCGATCAAAATCGATTCACGACGTTCCCGTTCTGCGCGCATCTGTTTTTCCATCGCTTCACGAATTTCTTTCGGAGGAATGATGTTCTTCAGTTCTACGCGGTTGATCTTAATGCCCCATGGGTCGGTGGCTTCATCCAAAATCTTTCTCATGCGTTCGTTGATGAGATCGCGGCTGGTCAAGGTTTGGTCGAGTTCAAGTTCACCGATGATATTACGGAGCGTGGTCGCCGTGAGTTGTTCAATCAGCAAGCCAGGGTTTTCTGCGCCATAGATATATTGTTTGGAGTCCGTGATTTGTAAGAAGACGACGGTATCGATTTGCATCGTGACGTTATCTTTGGTGATCACGGCTTGAGGAGCGAAGTCGAGGACTTGTTCCTTCAGGATGATGCGGTCTGTCATTTGACCGCGTGCATTGTACGTGTGACGGATTTGATCGAAGAAAGGTACGAGGAAATGGAGTCCAGATCCCCACGTCTCATGGTATTTACCGTGAC
>JAQVKB010000114.1 GCA_028694875.1 Candidatus Izemoplasmatales bacterium | reverse complement strand
CCAATCCAATAAAGAATAATAGTTTCCTGCCCCCCAGGTGATGACGCGAAACCAGAGAAAGGCATTGAGCGTCAAAAACATGATAAGGGAAGAAACCCATGGAAAATGGATCATACGGAATGATTTCATGGTCGTATCTCCTCATAATAGATAAATAGTTCATGAATCAATGGATGATTCGGTACATAGAAATATCGAGGTGCATCTTCGTAATTTCGTAACAATACTTCATAATTGTACTGATCGTAAAAGCCCACGGAAAAGAAGTCGTCATTGAGGGCAAACCCGCGCCAAGTTAAGTCATTGGAATAGACTTTCACCAACTCATAATCATCCATTTGGATGGGTTGAAAAATCAAATCTCCACACCCATAAATCCCTGGATGACGATCGAATTCTTCCATCGTGACTGTTGCGCTCGTTGAGTCTGTTAGGCGAGTCGTTAATGATTCCACCAGATGCAATTGAAGTCCAGAAGGATTCACTGCGCTGCTTAGTTTGATGTTAGTAAGATTTCCGTGTAATATCTCGACGGATATGTTTCCCTCGTACAGTAAAATTCGGGACAAGTCATTACTTCCTATCCAAGTATAAAGAAATCGAAAATAGTCGTAATCATAGCGGATGTTCGCAAGAACAACGCTACTCCCATCATCCACTTTCTTTTCCAACGTCGCGTCGAGATAATGGACTTGATTGGTTGTCGAGTTGACCATTTCCACAAAACGGGTACGGTACTCAATCGTTGTCGTTTCTTCTGGCGAAAACGAGAAATTGCCCATGAAGAACTCCATATCGTTATGATCATCCGCTGTTCCTTGATGGGTCGAACGAACTTGGTGAATCAAAAAATCGGTACCATCAAAGAATCGAGTCTCTTCGATCTGATAAATCACATAATTGGTCATCTGATTCTGAAGATCAAAAAACCGCTCTATTTGAAAGGATTTCCAAGTAAGAACTCTCTGTTCATCATCCAACACAACATCGATGTGGGTTGTTTTGGTAGAATCTCCACCGATCTGGTCCCCTCGTAAATCTTCGAAGAAGTCATAGGTTTGAGTCTGAACAGCTTCGGACCAATGGCTTGTCACGGTGGGACATGTTAGAGAGGCGCTTTGATAAATCAAATTTCCAGAAGTATCATAAACATCACAAGCGATCATCGGTGGAACTTGATATTGATTCACCAAATAGATTTGAAGGTTTCCTAAGAAAAAGAGGATTGCCACAAATCCAATGGGATAGACAACGGAGATGATTTTTCGAGTCCGACTTTTCGGGCTGAAAGATACTACTTTTTCTCGACTTCGAAGATACAAGAACGAAATGAAGGAAATCACGAGTAAATATATTAAAATATTCTGAATTAGAAACAGTGCAGAAGAAAAATAATCTGACAATGAAGTCATCAACAATGTCAAAAAGAATAATCCAACTAGGATTATTTTAAAGAGTCGCGTTTTCATAGATTCCCCTTTCTAATGGATCTTTTTTGGAAAGAATCGATGGATCAGCAACGCAACACTCTTATCTTTTTGAACGAATTCATGACAAAATCGTCAGATTCATAGGACGTCAATATTCTTGTGTGAGAATATTTCACACGTTTAATCCAAGAAGTGTCAAATTCGAAGCGAATCTGGCACAACAAGGAAATCAACACCATAAAGGCAAACAAAGCGAGTCCAGTGAAGAGCAAATATATCCCAATGAAAAACAGTCCATCTTTGGATGGGCTTAATACTTCATAAGGGATTTTCGATAATCTTGTGAGTTGAACAAAAATCGCCAAAGCACTTGTCAACACGACGAAGATGAAGGAACGTTGTTGGCTTTTCATCCGAACGCCTTTCGTAAATAGGAAATGACTTCATATTCATGATACATGATTTTTACAAAAATAAAAAGAGGTTTTTAAAAAAACCTCATTGAGACTCAAATGGATATACACCTAAGATGTCGATTTGAAAAGAAGGCTGGAGTTTCGTGAGTAGAGCATGTAACTCGGTTTGTCTCATAGCGGGAGCGACCAATTCAAAGAAAAAACGAAAACGACCGATTCCTGTACCTATGGGGCGTGACATAATCGAGATGAGATTCATCTTCTCTTTCGCAAACGTCTCCAAGAGTCCATAGAGCAATCCTGGATAATCTTCTTTGGGAGTCAGAACAAACATCGCCTTGATGTCTTTACAAGACTTTGGTTTCACGAGTTCTTCTTTGGCAATGAGTACGAATCTCGTGGAATTCGTTTCTTGGTCCGCGATATTGGAGATGTGAACTTGTTTCGCGAGGTTCTCCACAAGGTGTTTTGGAACAATGGCTGCCACATTATGTCTCTGTCCATACAAATTTGCGGCTTCGGTGTTACTGCGGACCAGTGTTACTGGAAGAGGGTTCATTCGCAGAAATTGCCGGCATTGACCTTTGACCGCATATTGCATGATGATTTCTCGAGGAAATTTTGTTTGTGAAACATAATCAAACGAAATGGGGACGGCGAGTTCTTGAAAAATCTGTAGTTCATGCTGCCGTAACAAATCCATATGATATTGAATATACCCATCGACACTATTTTCGATCGGGACAACGC
Source organism: Candidatus Izemoplasmatales bacterium (assembly GCA_028694875.1). Lineage (GTDB taxonomy): Bacteria > Bacillota_I > Bacilli_A > Izemoplasmatales > Hujiaoplasmataceae > JAHIVB01. The sequence continues at coordinate 2,014 of JAQVKB010000114.1, read as the reverse complement.
CAATATCCACGCCTTGTACGACTTCTTCAAACACATCCGCAATTTCACTGACAAACATGCATTCGACATCAATCCCTCTCGAGTTTGCCCATTGGATAGCGGCAATATGACTATAACTTTTTTCTTCACCGAGTACTGCGATTTTGAGCTCTTTCATCAGTAGTTGATATATACCTTTCCATTATCTACTTCACAACGGAAGGTACGAACATCTCTTGCATAGGATTCCATTTTCAAAAAGTCCGCTTTCACATGGTCCGTCACCAAGCCATCCACGACGGAAACCGAAAGCGCGTGATCTTTGCATACAATCACACCATTTTCGTATTTCCCTGTTGAAAGCATCGCCCCCATATGCGGGCACTTGTCTAAAATCGCATAGGGCTGATGTTCAAAGATGGCGACCAACGCAAAACGATGGTCCAATTGAACCCGAATCTTCTTTCTTTCTTCCAGTGTTGTCAGTTCAGTAACGTATTTTTTCATTCGGACATCCCTCCGTTTGTCCCATTATACAAAAGAATGGTGCGCTTTTCAAGCGCATAAGAAAAAAGCCAAGGCATTTTCGCCTTGGCTAGATGGAGCAAGATTCGTCGGTGCAAACATGACCTTCATCTTGGTCGTCAAGCGACGCAATCGGATGGTCTTCCGCCCAGATTTGTTCGAGGGCTCCGAAGAAATATTCTTCTTGTTGTGCACCGGAAATGCCATATTTCCGATTGACAACGAAGAAGGGGACACCTTGCACACCAATTTGACGTGCTTCGGATTGTTGGTTTTTGACTTCTTCTTCGAATTGATTGGTATCGAGTACGTTCTTTGCGATGGTTTCATCCAATCCTACTTCTTTGGCTAAGCCCACAAGCGTCGCAAAGTCCGCAAGGTTTTTGCCTTCGGAGAAGTAAGCATGCATCAAACGATCGGTCAATACCGCTTCTTTTCCAAGCGTATTCGCCCACTTGGCAAGGCGGTGAGCATCAAACGTATTCGTCATCTGGATGATATCATAATTGTAAACAAGGCCTACTGTTTTCGCGTTTTCTGTAAACATGTTGAAACGTTGCTTTGCTTGATCCACGCTCATTCCGTGGCTTTTCGCAAAGGATTCATACGCTGTCCCTGTCATGGTTTTGGGAGCCATGGGGTTGAGTTGATACGCTTTATAAATCACTTCTACTTCATCTTTGTGGTCAAATTTGGACAATGCTTTTTCAAAACGCTTTTTGCCAATATAGCAAAACGGGCAAGCAAAATCCGACCAAAGTTCAATTTTCATCGATCAATACCTCCTGGTTGGTTTGTCGACAACATTATCCCCTATTTCCATATGGAAATCAAATCATATGCTTGAAGACGCTTGGGATGTTAGGATATGATATAATAAAACCGAGGTGAAGCCCATGTGCGGAAGATTTTCCTTGGCAATCGATGAAAAACGATTGCGCGAGCATTTGCTCGAGAAATTCGATCCTTTGATCATCAAAAGTTTGCCTGAGGTTCCAAGATACAACATCGCTCCAGGACAAGAAGTCTTGACCGTGTTGTCGGATGGCAATTCCTATCGCGCGGGAGTTCTCAAGTGGGGGTTTGTTCCTCCTTTTGCGAAAAGTCCTTCGGATGGATACAAAATGATCAATGCAAGAAGTGAAACGGTGGCCTCGTCGAATGCCTTTCGACCTTCCTTTTTGACCAAACGATGTGTCATCATTGCGGATGGATTCTACGAATGGGACCAACTTGGGAAAACCAAACAGCCCCATCGATTCACTTCAAAATCCAGTGCCATTGTTGGATTTGCTGGATTATGGACTAGTTACCTTCAAGAGGATGGCAGTACTCTATATACGACGACCATCTTAACGACCTCCGCCAATGGCATGGTCGGTCATTATCACGAGCGCATGCATGTGATCTTGGATGATGTCTCGATGAAACGATGGTTGAATCCCAACGAGCAGGATCTTTCTGCCTTACAGTCACTGCTTCAGCCCTATGCGGAAGAAAACATGATTGA
>JAQVKB010000113.1 GCA_028694875.1 Candidatus Izemoplasmatales bacterium | reverse complement strand
CAAAGAAATCGTTTCCGATTGATCGGTTTCATTGAAAACGATGACCGCCAGCGAACCATCAAGATTTTCAAAGGCAATGATTTTCGCGAATTTTGCCGTCGAGGTGGATTGGATACGAACCGCGCCAGGACGAACGAACTTCGAAATATGACCAATGTAATAATAAGACGATTCTAAAATCAACTTTTCAGGGAAAATGTCGATGATAATTGGCGCATCGCATACATTGTTCACATGGTTGGGTCCGCCTAAGTTATCGAGATAGAGGTTCCAATCGAGGTATCCTTCGCAGAAGTTTTCGAGATCGCCAATCATGTTTCTTGCATAGCGTTCACCGGTCGTCCAGTTGTTCAAATGAACACCCATTTCGACGCAACCTTCAGTAAACAACAGACCTTTGTCAGGGAAGAGTTCATGAACTTTTCCGACATTCTCAAAGGCTTCGGAAACATACCAGTGGAATCCTGTTCCCCATACATACTGGGCAGCTTCGGGATCGGAGAGAATCGGGGTCACTCTTTCGACGATGACATCGCGGTTATGATCCCAAACCAAAATATTGACATCCGAAGCCGATGAATTTTTCATAATCGGACCAAGATGATATTTCACAAAATCGCGTTCTTCTTCGGCAGAGAAGATGCAAGAATCCCAACGTTGGACTGCAGCAGGTTCGTTTTGAACGGTTATTCCCCATATTGTCATTCCGAGTTTGCGATATTCTTCGACAAAACGCACATAATATTTGGCCCAGGCGTCACGATATTCTGGCAACAAATGGCCACCGCGAATCGGGGAATTGTTGTCTTTCATGAAAGCCGGTGGAGTCCATGGGGATCCCAACAATTGAATCGGTTGTTTGGCTATTTGTTCGGCTTGACGAATGATGGGTACGACATACGTCAAGTCGCGAGAAACGTCAAATGTCTTGAGTTCAGCATCGCCTTCTTCGATATAGGTATACGAAGATAGCGAAAAATCACAGCCGTGAATGGATACTCGTCCAATGGTATAACCAAGTCCCTTTTCAGGGTCAAAATAAAGCTCCAACGCTTTTTCGCGAACTTCTTCGTTCACGCGATAAAGGTTGTAGCATGCGCTTTCTGTAAACGCACCACCAAACCCAAAAATCGTCTGATAACGTTGTTTGGGATTAAGTGATAGTGTGGCAGTCGCTTTCTTGTTTTGGACAAGAATGCTGTCGGTTTCACTGAGTCGGAAGGCCGTGTCCTTCGCGGTAAGAATCGCTTTGATCATGGATTAATCTCCTTATATGTAACTGTTTACATATCTATTATACGCTCATCGAGAATAGATTTCAAGATGTGTAACGAAAGATGAAAAAAGGTTGGTATATACCAACCTTTACTCTTCGACAATATCGTAGTAACGAACGTATGCTATTTGAAACTTGGATGGGTATTCGCTTTCCTCGACATGCCCTCCCCAAGTACCGCCAATGGCTTCATTGAGAATCAAATAATAGGGTTTATCAAAAGGCCAGCCAGTTTCGTCTTGCGTATAACCCGGATCATCTTTACGGAATTTCGCGAAAGTTTTTCCATCGAGGAAAAACTCGATGTATTCTGGTGTCCAGTCAAACGCAAACTCATGAAAGTCCTTGGTAATCCCATCAATCTTCTCAAAATGTGTCCGTTGGGTACGGTCCACATGATTGAACAATGCTGTATGGAGCGACACATGAATCGTATCGAAAAGATGCGTGACATGTTCCATGATGTCAATCTCACCACATAACGGCCAAGGGGCGTTCTTCTCTTTCCAATCGATTGGCAACATCCAAATCGCGGGCCAAGTACCCGTTTCTGTTGGAATTTTCGCCATGACTTCCAAACGTCCATATTGAAAGTGTTTCTTCCCATAGGTCGTGACGCGTGCGGAAGTATAAGGGCTTTGATCATAGGGCTCAATACGTCCTTCAATTGTCAGAACCCCATCTCCGACTTTCGCATTGCGATCTCCTTCGGTGTAGTATTGACGTTCGCCATTTCCCCAAAGAAACGCGCCAACATCATAACTCCACTTGGTTTCATCAAGTTTACCAGTATAGTCGAATTCATCATGCCAGGTTAAGACATATTTTTTCATTGTTTTCTCCCTAATACGAGTGTGATTTCGTCGCCTTCGACGACATCTTCTCTGGATAGTTGATAACGTCCATGTTTCGTGGGCATCAATTCTGAGTTCTTATTCATGGACACAATTTCATAATCGGCATATTCCAATTTGTCAGGATTCAAATAACGAACCAGGATTTCTTTGTCAACGAGGACGACAGGGCACGTGGCTTCACCTTGTGCAAAATGATGGGCTGATAACTTCGGTTGGAAGAAAATCTTTCCTTCTTCCATATGGATTCCAAAGAGTTGTTCGACGAGTGTAATGACAACCCAGGAAGCACTTCCTGTGAGGAAATGATACAATCCTCTTCCTTCGGGATCGATATACTCAGGAATTCCTGGTAAGATCTTCGAACGTTGGATATCGAGAAGAACGGGAATGTATTCATCAAGGATTTCCGAAGCTTCCTTGACAAGGCCATTTTCAAACAGCGAATAGGCATACATGATGGTCATGTGTGAGAAGAAAGCACCGTTTTCTTTATGACCATATGCGAATCCCATAAATCGACCTAGATTCATCTTGTTTTCGCCAAATCTGGTGTTCAAGTGGTAACTATGATAAGTATCGCTATAAAGATATTTTTTGGTCGTTTGAGCGAGTTGCTGGAGCCGCGAACTCGGTACATTTTTCGCCATCAACGGAAATACTTGACCCGTTAATGTCAATCTCACAGGTCCTTCCAAGGTACATACTCGTTGGCCATCATTGTCATAATATCCATTAAAGCATCCATCTTCACCCTTGGTCATCCATTCATTTTGATTGAGATGGGATTCCATCGATTCGATTTTGACTTCGAGATCCTTGATCAATCCTTCGATCAAGATTTCAATGGTTTCCCCTGAAATCCCTTTGGCAACCGTATCGAAATAATGAAGGAGTTTTTCACGCTTCTTCTGTGGAGAAAGTGGGCCATGAACTTGTTTGTTCATCAAAAGTTGAAATTCTTCAAATACTTTGATATGCGTTCTTCCGCTGTTGCGTAATGCATGCAACAGTTGAATTAATCCTTTCAGATTGCCAATGTATAAATGCGTAAACGCCACCGTTTCGCCACTTTTGGCGGCCATATCAAATCCATCGTTCCAATCCGCGTCTTCAATGCGGATGTTTCCGTGATCACCGACATTATAATAGGCCGTCAGGTTTTGGACGAGGATATGTTCAAGGAGAGTCCCTTGATAGACGCCTTTGGCAGAGTTCAAATCCACACTTCCATTTTGGACATAAAGTGGGTCGACACGTTTGGTGTAGTGTGTGAATTTATCTTGGAAATATCCTTGTTCTTCCAACAAGATGGAAAGGTCACCGGTACGTTTGATATAGAAATGGGTGGTCAAGAAGGGCCATGCGCCATGGTCCGACCAAACGCGGACGATTTTGTTCCTGTCGGCCACAAATTCACCGGGTTTGTCACCAATGATGGTGGCGTTCGAACCGTCAATTCGCACACCTTTAAAATAGTTGACGATGTTCTCTCGGACGTCGAGGGGACTCTTTAATATCAGGGCGAGGGAGTCTTGCCAAAGATCGCGCCACCCTCTTCCGCCACGACCATAATCGTGATGCGGTAGGAAACTATTGCCATAGACACGTCGAATCAAAGGTTGGGTTCCCACAGCGCGGTACCAACCCGTCATCGCTTGGTCACCGATTGTCACAAAAGCAGTCGAAAACTTTTTCTTCCAATACGCTTTGGTTTCTTCAAGCCATTCGTCATAAACTGAGACATCGATACTCGCAAAAATTTTCGACAATTCGCTCGATTCTTCTCCGAGAAGAATCCCAAAAAGGAGAGTGATTTGAGCGTTTGGTGCGAGTTCAATTTCATCAAAAGCAAGTCCACCTATGGCCTCGTATCCTTCCACAACATCGCCAGGTTGATTCGGTGAAGACAGGTCTTTGACCGCCGCATCCGGATAAAACAAGTCTGCCCCTTGACCCACGAATTGATCGAGTCTTGGCCAGAAACCAGTGATTTTAGAATGTCTATTCGAGCGTGCAAAAACGCCATATGCAAGGTGATTTTCTTGATGTCCTCGCTCATCAAAAGAAAGTGTCGGGCGATTCACGATGCCTTCGTTTTCAATGATGACGCGGTTCAACAGACTCGTTACATGCCGATGATCCCGAAGATTATCAGCACTACGAGAGAAAAGTGGAACGCCAATCACGGGTTTGACAAGTTGCGACGCCTTCGAAGTGTTCTTGAATACGACTTTGTGAAGTTCCGCAAGGACATTTCGCGAGGGGACAAAAGAGGTTATCTCCACCGAAAACTGATCGGTTTCACGCAACACGCGTTGATACAATAGACCATTTTCGACGGTCACATGATCGGGATGAAGTTTTTGCGAAGGAGTTTGATTGGTCACGCTCCATAATGTTTGATTGACTCGAAAAAAGACATTACGCGCATGCAAGGGATTAGATAAATCCTCAATGGAAGATGGCATGGTCGCGAAATGATTATGATCCAGTTTGAGATC
>JAQVKB010000112.1 GCA_028694875.1 Candidatus Izemoplasmatales bacterium | reverse complement strand
ATCATATTTGAGCCATTTCCTCAATGTCAAAATTGCGGAAAGAGTGTGAAATCATGATGAAGAAAAAAACCGACAATCGCGAGATTGTCGGTTTTCTTGTCAATAGTAGTTAACGGACGGAGTCTTTTAAGACCTTTCCGGCTTTGAAGGTAGGCGCCTTCAACGAGGGAATCGAAATGAGTTCACCGGATCTGGGATCATGACCAGAACGGGCTTTTCTTTCCTTGACTTCGAAGGTTCCGAATCCAGTGAGGACGACTTTTTCGCCTTTCACCAAAGCTTCTTGAACTGCGAGAACGGTGGAATTCAAAGCCTTCTCGGCATCTTTTTTCGTGAGATCGGCGAGTTCGGCGATCCGCGCGACTAATTCAGATTTGTTCATATTTCTTTCCTCCTATGATTTGTTAAATCCATTATAGAAAAGTTTTTTCAAAAATGCAAGGGAAGCGGTAAAAAAAGTTGTGTTTTTTTTGTAAATCTGGCGGTTAACTCCGTTTTCTAAGAGTGATTTGCAGTGGGGTTCCCTCAAAGTCAAAACGTTCTCGAATACGATTTTCGAGATATCGTTTGTAACTAAAATGCATCGCGGAGTCATCATTCACGAAAAAGACAATCGATGGCGGTTTGATGCCAACTTGAGTCGAATAATAGACTTTAACCATCTTCTGGTTGTGTTCTTTGGGAGGGTTAAATAGCATCGCGTCTGAGACGACTTCATTGAGAACGGAGGTAGAAATCCGTCGACGATGGTTTTCTGCAACTTTGTCTACCAATGGGAATAACGTTTGAATTCTTGATTTTTGTTTGGCGGAAACAAAGGCAATGGGGACATAGAGCAAGAAAGGAAATTCATTGCGAAGCGTCTTGGTCCACTCAGACATCGTTTTGTCATCACGTTCGATGGCATCCCATTTATTGACCACAAGGATAATGGCTTTTCCAGAATCCATGGCATAACCTACAATGTGTTTATCTTGTTCTAAAATCCCGGTTGAAGCATCAATGACCAACAAACAGACGTCACTACGTTCAATGGCTTGCATGGCACGTAGCGCCGAATAACGATCGAGCGATTCAAAGATCTTCCCACGTTTGCGAAGACCTGCCGTATCGACAGCAACGTATTGTTTTCCATCGCGTTCAAAAGGGGTGTCAATCGAGTCTGTGGTAGTGCCTTGAACATCACTCACGATGACGCGTTCATAACCTAAAATTGCATTCGTCAGCGAAGACTTGCCGACATTGGGTCGTCCAATCATACACAAACGAATTGTTTCTTCATCATACACTTCATCTGTGGATTCGGGAAGTCTGTTCACAATTTCATCAAGTAAATTACCAATCCCAATTCCATGTGCCCCCGAAACGGCGACGACCGCATGCGCACCGAGTTCATAAAATTCGTAGGCATTTTCGATTTGATCGACATTGTCGGTTTTGTTGACTGCAACGATGATTTGTTTTTGCGATTGATGAAGCATCTCCATGATGATGCGGTCATCCGGCGTCAAACCGGCTTTTCCATCGGTAAGAAACACAATGACTTCGCTTTCTTCAATGGCAATTTCGACTTGAGCTTTAATTTCAGTCAAAAAAGGTGCATCGCTAATCTCGATGCCCCCTGTGTCAATCAGATGGAATTGTCGCCCCAGCCAAGACGCACGACCGTAGATTCGGTCACGAGTAACGCCAGGTGTGTCGTCAGTAATCGAAACTCGATCACCAATCAACCGATTGAAGACGGTGGACTTCCCTACATTGGGTCTGCCCACGATCGCGACAACGGATCGCATAATATCACCTTTTTTGCGTGGTTACTTTTTGAATTTTTCGAATAAATCTTTGAGCGATTGATTGCCAGAGACATTGTCTTTCAAATGTTCGGCATACTCCGCACGATTGGCTTTTTCAGTAACCTTGCGACGAGAAACAACCAATTTCCACTCTTTTGGGAAGAACGTGGTGACTTCAACACTCAACACATCCCCTACTTTTAGAACATCTTCGGCTTTGCCGATATGTTCCTCAGAAACTTCGCTCACTGGTAAGAAAGCATCGACGCCTTCCACATCCACGATTGCGCCTTTTTCTTGGAAACTCTTGACAGTAGCACTAACAACATCTCCGAGACGGAATTTTATATCGCCCCAAGGATTGTATTCAAGATGTTTCTTCGACAATGCGAATTGTTGCTTGTCAGGGTTGATAGCGATGATTTCGACTTCGATCGTGTCACCAACTTGAACGCGACCCGCGAGATTGTCTTGTGGATCCCAGCTGAAGTCATTGCGTGCAAGCAAACCGCGAACGCCCTCGGGAAGTTCGATAAACATACCATAATTCGTTTTGTGGGCAATCACACCTTCGACTTTGTCGCCGACTTTGTGATTCTTGACAAACAAATCCCATGGCTTTTCAAGCAATGATTTGAGCGAAAGCGATACTTTCTTTCCACTACGACGAATGACTTCGACAGTAATGGTTTGACCTTCTGTCAACACTTCGTTAACATGTTTGATGCGACGATGAGAGGCTTCGCTGACATGCAAAAGGCCTTCGATGTGATCACTAAGTTGAATGATGGCACCAAAATCCAATAAACGCAAGACTTTTCCTTCCACTTTGTCGCCAACTTGGAATTTGTCGAGTTCTGCTTTTTCGGTTTTTTTGATGTTATCATATTGAACTTGCTTGCGGTTGCAAAGGAACGTGTCTTTGCCACGATTGTTCGTGCGACGTTCCATAATTTTGACTTCGACTTCTTGACCAACAAGACTCTTTTTGAATTCTTCGCCGGTTTCTTTCAAATCAACCATGGAGTTCGGCATAAAAAGAGCGAGTCCATGATAGTCGAGTTCAAGTCCGCCTTGGTTGGCGCGCTTGACTTTCGCTTTCACGACACTGCCGTCTTCCAGTTCATTGGCGTGTTGTTCCTTCATTTTGGCGCGTTCCAAGTCGATTCTGGACATTAAAAGGATATTGGTTTCGTCGCCATGGCTGAGTTTGGTCACTTTGGCATCGATGGTTTCGCCGAGTTTGACGAAGTCGCGCGCATCGTTGACCTTTTCAGTTGATAGGTGATCTTTGTAGATGGTTCCTTCGAACATGTAACCGACATCCACAAGGACCTCTTCCTGTGTCACTTTGACCACAGTGCCGGTCAGCACTTCGCCGACCTTTGGAATTCTGATATCATCCATTTGTTCGTTCACTCCCTTTGGGTTGCAATACGTTTGCAAACATTTCATATATTTTGTCGGCTACTTCATGAATGTCCATGTCCGAAGTATCCAAAAAAACAGCATCTTCCGCTTGACGAAGGGGATTGTAGATTCGCGTCGAATCAATTTGATCACGACGCTTAATTTCGTCAATTAATTGATGGTAATCACTTGGGATTCCAAGCGATTGATTTTCTTCATGACGACGTCTGGCGCGTTCCTCCACGGAGGCGGTCATAAAGATTTTGAGATCCGCATGTGGTAGAACCACGGTCCCGATATCACGTCCGTCCATCACGACGTTATGATTTTTTGAAATTTTTTGTTGAAGTAAGACAAGTTTGTTGCGAACAGGGATGTGACTCGCTACCACGCTCACATGATTCGATACTTGGTTCGATCTGATTTTTTGCGTCATTTCTTCGCCATCGACAAAGAGAATTCCATCATGAAATTCCATCATGGTATCATCGAGAAAACCAAAGGCCTCAGGATCTTGTAAATCCACGCCGAGTACAATCGCTTTGTACGTGGTTGCTCGGTACATCGCTCCCGTGTCGATATAGGTGTAATGAAGTCGCTTAGCGACCATTTTGGCGACGGACGATTTTCCTGCTCCGGCGGGACCATCGATGGCCAGCGCGTGTCTTTTCATCAGCATCTCACCCCAACATTGAACATTATAACACATTGAAGGCGAATTCGCACCATGAAAATGCTCACTTCCCGTAGTTACTTAAGTTCCAAAGTTGCTTGATTTCATGGGGCTTCAAAAGCCTTGATTCCCCTTGTTTTAAGCCTTCGGTTGTAATCGTTCCAAAACGATGTCTTCTCAGTTTTAAGACGGGGTGACCAATCGCTTCAAACATGCGTTTGATTTGATGGTATTTCCCTTCATGAATCACAATTTTGACTCGGCTTGAGGTTTTTTTGTCATCATATTCGACATCAAAGATGCGTGCCGGAGCGCTCTTAAAGTCGCCCAAATCAACACCTTTACGGAGTTTGGCAGATTCTTCTTTTCGGACAAGGCCTTCGACCTTGACATGGTACTCTTTTTCAACTTTGAATTTAGGATGAATCATGGCATTCAAAAATTGACCATCGTTGGTGAGTAGAATCACGCCAGCTGTGTCATAATCAAGCCTTCCCACTGGAACGACTCGTTCGTCGATATGTATCAAATCCAAAATTGTTTTGCGACCTTTGTCATCTTGAGTGGTTGAAACATAGCCAGCAGGTTTGTTCAACACGAGATAAACAAATTCTTCATGTTTTAGTAAGGCGCCATCCACTTCGACCTTGTCAAACGACTCGACTTGAACACCCATTTCTGTCACAACTTCGCCATTGACGGTAGATCCATAACAGGGATTCCGTCCCTCAACCCCAACTGCCCGTAAGTGACAACTTTCTCCCCCGGAGAAACGCCTTTTTCTATAACCAGATTATCGTCCTGCTGGAGACCCACCACAATAGATCGGAA
>JAQVKB010000111.1 GCA_028694875.1 Candidatus Izemoplasmatales bacterium | reverse complement strand
GTTGCCCTTATCGCCATCGCCATCACCCTCGTCATTGTTTTCCGAGAGCAACTTAAGAACCCCAAACTATTCAATCGTTTTCGAATCGGACTTGGTGTTGTGATATTCCTTCAGGAATTATCACTCAATCTCTACCGAATTGCATCCGGACAATGGATGCTTTCGACAAGTTTGCCTTTGCAACTCTGTGGTCTCGCGGTCTTATCGAGCGCGTATGTCTTGTTTTCGCAAGATAAAAAATACTTCTACTATACCTTCTTTGTGATGATGATTGGTGCTTCTCTTGCCGTACTGACACCGGCTGTCGAAGAGAATTTAGGGTTTCCGCATTATCGTTTCTTTCAGTACTTTTTCTCCCACGGGATGATTTTGGTGAATTTCACCTTTATTCTGTTTGTGATGGACTATCAAAAAGACATGAAATATCGCTATTTGTTAATGAACTTCGTTTCTCTGGCAGGATTCGCCTTATTCAATTTGGTTGTCGATCTCTTAACCGGTGGTAATTATATGTATTTGATGGGGAAGCCCGGACCCAATACCGCGTTTGACCTTTTTGGGGAGCATCCTTGGTATTTGCTCAATATCTTCCTCTTTGGCATCCCGATTTTCTTCCACCTTTTCTATTTGCCATTCTTTATTCGTAACCGAATTGTCTCTTACAAAACGAAAAGGGCGGTCGCACTTGGATGAAACATAAAAAAAGATGGATCGTCCTCATGTCCTTCCTCGTCGTCTATTTGGTTCTTGCCTTCTTTCCTCGTCCTCAAAATGTGGAGGGTAGCAACCCTATGCTTACATCCGGAGATTTACCTTTGTTAATAGCCCATGGCGGTGGAAATCGAGAATTTCCTGATAATACGCTTGAAGCCTATTACCATGCTTATTCGGTCGATCCTAATGTGATGTTGGAAACCGATGTCTCCTTGACCAAAGACGGTGTTGTACTTCTTTCACATGATACGACATTGGATCATAAAACCAATCTACAGTATGCGGACATCATCGACCTTAACTACACCGATTTGATGGCGGACGAAGTTGATTTCGGTTATGATAATCCGACTTCCGGAGGATACAATACGACGGGAGAGTTGATTCCATATGTCGATTATCTCGGCAATTCCGTGACACCGTTGGATGTCACTTATCCAGAAGGAGTCGAGGCCCGTCATTCAAGCAAGTTTTTAGCGACAACGCTGGAAGACCTCATTGTTCAATTTCCAAACAATAAGATCAATGTCGAAATCAAACAATCCGGAGAGACTGGATTATCGGCCCTTGCGGCTGTCATCGAATTGATGGAAACATACGATGACGAGTACAATACCTTTTCACGAATCGTGATCGCATCCTTCCATGAAGAAGTCTATCAAGAAATGTTACAAATTAAATCCAACGACCATCCTGAACTGATGTTTTCGCCAGAATCAGATTCTGTCACACGTTTCTTCGTCTTAAAAACATTAGGGCTTGATGTGTTTTATTTTGATCAAGTCGCCGTGTTTCAAGTTCCTATTTCACAATCAGGAATTGAACTTGACACGAAAACCTTTATCAATGCGCTCCATCGTCATAATATTGCGGTCCATTACTGGACTGTCAATGACCCCGATGAGATGAGACTTCTGATTGAATATGGAGCTGATGGCATTATGACAGACATTCCTTCTTTACTCAAGCAAGTATTCGAGGAATATCAATAACAAACAAAAAAAGCGACATTTCAGAGGAAATGTCGCTTTGCTTTAGAATGGAAGTTTTTCTAGAACTTTTGCAGTAATTAACGAATGACCCTTTGGCGTTGGATGAATCCCATCCCAAAACAAGGTCGATTTCCCCTGGATAGCAGCTTCTTGATTCAGATACGAATTGAGTTCAATGGTTTCAATCCCAAATTCGTTGGCCAACTCTTTTTCGATTTCAATAACCTCTAGAAGGGCTGGTTCAAACGATTTTTGGAATTCATCGGTCACTACCAAAAATGGCAAAATCATGATGATCCTCGTTAGCGGTAAACTTTTCTTCGTCCAAACCAATAGTTTCCGATAATCTTTTTTGAGCATCGTATGGGGACGCGTTGTATGCCCGGCAGCAGGGTGCCAACAATCGTTGACGCCAACAAAGATAAAAAGAATATCGGGTTGGAGATTGATCGTGTCCTCTTGCCATCTATCAAGAAGGTCAGACGACTTGTTTCCTGAAATGCCGCGATTGAATATCTCTAAATCAGGTCGTTGCGTCACGACTTGAGAAACGTATCCATCGCCATACTCGCCAACCGAAAAACGATTGCAATCGGTAATGCTGTCACCTTGAAATAATACTCGTGTTGTCATGAATGTCTCCTAGGAAAAGAATATTTCCGCAATCACGCGGACAAAAAAGAAATACCAACTAAAAATCAAATACGCAATCGGAAGAATCGTTGGAATCAAGTAAATCCACGATTTTTCTTTGTTCAGGGCACGGATCCCTTGAATCAAACACAAAATCACAAAGAGATGGTTAAGCAAGAACGTGAAAAACTCTAGTTGCTTTAAAAACGTGGATTGAAAGGACCAATAATCCAGTCCCGACATCGTATTGACAAAGGTTACAAGAAAACATAATGTGGAGAGTGAAAACAGAATCCAAATCGACTTCTTCATGATTTTCCTCCTTCAATCGCCTTGGCGATTTCTTGTTTCAAGTTGACAAGATGATTATACTCCGATTCCCACACTGCCATCTGCGCAAGAAAGAGCGGAACGGCTCGAAGCACTTCAATTCGTGTCGCTAGATGTTGTTTTTCCAATAAAGAAAGGTATTTTTGAGCTCGCCTTTTCGCAAACATCGAAAGAATTGTGTACGTGTTGGCAAAATCGAGTATCGGGTTCCCTTTTCCTGCCATCACCCAATCGATGATGGTGGGTTGGTTTTCATTCATCAAGATATTATCGGGATGAAAATCCATATGGATCAGATTTTCTTGAGTCTTCATTGAATCAAGAATTTCTTCCAACTTACGAAGTTCCTCTTCGGTGAATTTTCCAGATTGGCGGTATTTGGTGCGTAACCTTAGGGCGATATCGGGGAGTTCAGGGACTTGCCACTGATGAATCTGCTGCTGAAGGGATACAAACCGTTCCATGACGCCTTCTTCGCGACGTTTCATGTTTTCTCCATAGGTCACGTATCCTCCGAAACTCATGGCGATTTCACGAGGGTGATCATGTTCATACAATGTAGGGATTGGCACATTTGTTTTTTGTGAAACCAAGGTCATAATTTGTTTCTCAAGGATGACTCTTTCAATGGAAAAATCATCAGGGTAGACTTTATACACCCTGCCATCCTCATCCAGAAAAACTTTGGCTTGCCAACCTTCTCCAATCAATTTCCGCATGGAATCACCCTTCACAAATCGGATAACATCATCATATCATAGATACATAAAGAAAGCCATTGTTCCAAAAAAAAGTCCCAAATGTCTTTGGGACGATTTATGCACTTAAATACGCTTCGATGACTTTCGGATTCACGAGGAGATCTTTTGCCAACCCTTCCGCAATCACACGGCCGGTTTCAAGAACATATCCGTAATCGGCGATATGTAAAGCTCGATTGGCATTTTGCTCGACCAGCAAAATCGTCGTACCGGAACGATGAATCTCGTCGATAATTCGGAAGATTTCATCCACCAACAAAGGCGCAAGACCCATCGAAGGCTCATCCAATAACATAATCTTGGGACGGCTCATCAATGCGCGACCCATGGCGAGCATTTGTTGCTCCCCACCCGATAGTGTTCCAGCCAATTGCGATTTTCGTTCGCGAAGCCGTGGAAAATGGTTGAACACGGTTTCAAGGTCTTCTGCGATGCCAGGTTTATCTTTTCGGGTAAAGGCACCCATTTCAAGGTTTTCTAATACCGTTAACTCTGGAAATACACGTCTTCCTTCAGGAACATGGGAAATCCCTCGATCGACAATCGTGTGCGCATTTGTTTTCAATATGGACTTTCCAAGATAGAGGATATCTCCCTCACTGGCGTCAATCAAATGCGAAATCGTTTTGAGAATGGTTGATTTCCCAGCGCCATTGGATCCAATCAGCGAAACGATAGTGCCTTGCTTCACTTCGAATGATACACCTTTGATCGCATGAATCGCACCATAGTAAACATGAAGATTTTGGACTTTGAGCATACCATCACTCTCCCAAATATGCCTTAATCACAGCTGGATTCTTACGAATCTCTTCTGGATTACCTGTTGCGATAATTTTTCCATAATCAACGACAACGATGCGCTCGCAAATGCCCATCACGAGCTTCATGTCATGTTCAATCAAAAGGATCGATACCTTGAAATTATCTTTGATGAGTCGGATTGTCTTCATCAATTCTTCGGTCTCCGTCGGGTTCATACCCGCAGCCGGTTCATCCAACAAGAGTAACGTAGGATTCGTTGCCAAAGCACGCGCAATTTCAAGCTTTCGTTGTTTCCCATAAGGTAAGTTTTTTGCGAGTTCGTTTTTCGTTTCTTGCATCCCAAAAATCGACAGAAGTTCAAGCGCTACTCTGTTGGCTTCCGCTTCTTCTTGGCGATATTTCTTGGTATGAAAGATTCCTGCAAAGAACTGGTAACTCATGCGATTATGATACGCCACTTTGATGTTATCCATCACGGTCATGTTTTTGAACAAACGAATATTTTGAAATGTTCG
>JAQVKB010000110.1 GCA_028694875.1 Candidatus Izemoplasmatales bacterium | reverse complement strand
GTTGGTTCGGTGATCTTTCACCATCGAATAGGGGTGGAACACATAGGAGCGAATTTGGCTGCCAAATGCGTTTTGAACGTTGGCAGTGGAAAAGGAATCGATCTCTTTTTGCTTCTTCTCCAGTTCAAGTTGATATAATTTCCCTTTGAGCACTTTGAGTGCCGTTTCGCGGTTTTGAATTTGGCTTCGTTGATTTTGACATGTGACCACAATCTTCGTGGGAAGATGGGTAATACGAACCGCGGAATCGGTGGTGTTGACGCCTTGTCCACCGTTTCCGGAGGAGCGATAGGTATCTATTTTGAGATCCTCGTCATTGATTTCAACTTCGATGGATTCATCGATTTCCGGTGTGACGGTCACGCTCGCAAAGGAAGTATGCCGACGCCCAGAGGAATCAAAAGGCGAAATTCGTACCAGACGATGTACTCCCGATTCGGCCTTCAGATATCCGTATGCATAGGGTCCACTGACAAGGATCGTCGCGGATTTCAATCCCGCTTCATCACCATCAAGATAGTCGAGGACACTGACTTTGTATCCTTTTTGATCGGCATAGCGGAGATACATGCGGTAAAGCATTTCTGCCCAGTCTTGGCTTTCGGTACCGCCTGCGCCAGGATGAAACTCCAAAATCGCATTCATTTTGTCATACGGTTTTGAAAGCAAGACCTGAATGGTCAAATCATCGACCAACTTGTGAAATTTGGCGACATCTTTTTCAATTTGGGAGAGATCGGTATGCTCATCGATGATTGCAAGTTCATACGTGAGATCGATGGTTTCTAATAAATCGCGAATCTCATGAAACTGGTCCAATAACGAATTGATTTCATTTTGTTCTTGAATGATTTTTTGCGCTTCTTTGGGGTCTAGCCAAAACTCGGGGGATTGTGAAATCTCCCCGAGGCGTTTGGAATCTTGAAGATATTGTTCCTCGTCGAACGCTTTTTGCATGTTTTCAAAACTGTCTTTGAGTTCGATGAGGATGGTTTTAAGTTCGAGATACGTCATGCTTGCTCCTTATTCGTTGCGACCGTGACAGTACTTGTATTTCTTCCCGCTTCCGCAAGGACAGGGATCGTTTCTCCCAACCTTCTCGGTAACCTTTTTCGGTTGCTTCTTGCGGTTTTCATCTTCTTTTCCCGAGTGGGTTGAAATCGGTTTGGCGACTTGAACACGTTCGGTGTTTTGACGGACTTGCGCTTTCAAGACATAACGAGTCACATCGTTTTGAATGTTTTCAATCATCGTTGAGAACATTTGAAACCCGATTTCTTGATATTCGCGGAATGGATTGTTTTGTCCGTAACTCTGCAACGTAACAGATTGGCGTAGTTCGCTCATCGCATCGATATGTTGAACCCAGAACGTGTCGACGACGCGTAGGGTAATCGCCTTCAAGAAATCATTGTAGATTTGATTGGACGTGAGTTCAATTTTCGCTTGCGCTTCTTTTTGGACCAAATCTAAGACATATTCTTTGATGTCATTCGCAGGATTTTTGACAATGGCCGGATCCAAAACATCTTTGGCAAAGAAACGATTGAGCTGACTGAATAGCATTTCAGGGTCATCCCCATGGGTATTAATCACACGGAATAGTGCGGATTCCATCATTTGATGGACACTTTCTTCAATCGATTCAAGGTAGAGAACTTCCGTACGTTGTTTGTATATAATCTCGCGTTGTTTGCGTAAGACTTCATCGTATTGAAGAACCGTTTTCCGACGGTCGAAGTTGTTTCCTTCAATTTGATGTTGAGCACGCATGACTAATTTGGAGAACATGCCATAATCCAGAGGCGCTTCAGTTTCGCTGCCTTTGGTCATGGTAATCATCGAAATCATCCGTTTGAAACGATCCCCGCCAAATCGACGTAACAAATCGTCGTCCGCAGAAAGATAGAAACGCGAATATCCTGGGTCTCCCTGACGTCCGCTTCGACCACGCAATTGGTTGTCAATCCGTCGCGATTCATGACGCTCGGTACCCAAAACAGCGAGACCGCCGAGAGCGACGACGCCTTCACCTAATTTGATATCAGTACCGCGACCAGCCATGTTGGTCGCAATCGTGACCGCACCACGTTGTCCGGCTTTGGCCACAATTTCGGCTTCACGTTCGTGTTGCTTGGCATTCAAGACGTCGTGCTTTACGCCTTTGCGTTTCAGTAACGAGGACAGTAACTCCGAACTTTCAATCGAAATCGTACCGATCAACATCGGTTGTCCTGCCGCATGGCGTTTCGCGATTTCTTCGGCCAAGGCTTTGTATTTGGCTTCCATGGTTGCGAAAATCAAATCATTATCGTCGATCCGAACCACAGGCATATTGGTTGGAATTTCAACGACATACATGTTGTAAATGTTTCGGAATTCTTCCTCTTCGGTTTTGGCGGTACCCGTCATACCGGACAATTTCTTGTACATACGGAAGAAATTTTGGAACGTAATTGTCGCCAAAGTGGTCGTTTCTTTTTTAATTTCGACCGCTTCTTTGGCTTCCAAGGCTTGATGGAGACCTTCTGAAAATTGGCGACCATGCATCAAACGACCCGTAAACGAGTCGACGATGATGACTTTTCCATCTTGAACGACATAATCCACATCGCGCTGCATAATGAAATTGGCGCGGAGGGCATTGTTGATGTGATGCAATAAAACGACGTTGGATACATCGTAGAGGTTTTCCAGATTGAACGTGGCTTCCGCTTTATGGATTCCTTCTTCTGTCAAACTGACAGCTTTGTCCTTGATGTCAATCGTGAAGTCTTCATCCTGAACCAAACGAATCGCGAAATAGTTCGCTTGTTTGTAGAGGTCGGCGGTATTCCGTTCGCCACCCGAAATAATCAAAGGCGTTCTGGCTTCATCGACCAAAATCGAGTCCACTTCATCGATAATCGCAAAGTTCAGTGGACGTTGTACGACATTTTCTTTGTAAATCACCATATGGTCTCTCAAATAATCGAAGCCGAGTTCGTTGTTGGTCGAATATAAGATATCTGAGAGATAGACTTCGCGCTTTTGTTCTGGGCTCAAATCGCGGACATTGAGTCCAACCGTAAGTCCGAGATATCGAAATAGATTTCCAATTTCACCATTGGCTTCACGACCAGCCAAGTATTCATTGACGGTCACGATATGAACGCCATCCCCTGTCAACGCATTGAGATAGGCTGGCATGACAGCCGTCAAGGTTTTACCTTCACCAGTTTTCATTTCCGCGATGTTGCCTTCGTGAATGGCAATCGCGCCCATGACTTGAACGCGGAAAGGCGTCATTCCTGTCACTCGCGTCGAGGCTTCGCGAACGGTCGCAAAGGCTTCGACAAGAAGATCATCCAGGCTAGCGCCATTTTTGAGACGCTCTCGGAACTGTGCGGTTTTTCCAATTAATTCTTCTTCAGTCAAAAGTCGAAATTGCTCCTGAAGGGCTAAAACTTGATCAGCTTTCTTTTCAAGCTTTTTGAGCGTTTTTCGATTGGGGTCAAAAATCTTTAGCATTGTATACACCTCTTCATAAACACTTATTATGATACCACATTACAGAACGCACATTCAACTGATTTCAAGGTGCGTCCAAAAAAAAGTGACCTTAAAGGTCACTTGAGACTATTCGGTTTCGATGAGCCCATATTTTCCGTCATCGCGAAGGTATAAGACACAAACTTCCTTATCCTCGTTGTAGTAGATGAAGAAATCATGTCCTAATAACTCCATTTGTGTGATGGCTTCTTCGAGCGAAAGAATGTCGAGTTTGATGCGTTTTTTCTTGACGGGACTAATGAGTTCACGTTCTAATTCTTCGAGATTAAACTCTTCTGTTCGAAACGCGTCTTTGAGTCCTGCCCTTTCTTGAAGGCTGCGATTCATTTTGTGTCGGTTCTTTCGAATCTGGGCTTCCAATTTGTCCACCGCTCTGTCGATGCCCGCGTAAAGGTCTTTATCCTCCACTTCGGCACGAATCGTGATGAACTTAATCGGAATGGTGATTTCCACTTTGGTCATTTCGTGGATGATTTTGCAGACGACGAAAGCTTCAAGTTCTTGGGAGAATACCTTTTCAAGTTTGCCAAGACGCTTCTCGAAATAAGTTCGAATGGCTTCCGTAATCACAAATCCATTTTTACCGCGTACGTCCAGTTTCATCTGTATCACTCCTTTTCTTTTGAACCTCGATTTCATTATAGCACCGATACAACATGGATGTAAACCGACTGGCTTTTTTTTCGCGTAAAATTCAGAATTTCATCACATATCTTTCGAGTGGAAATCGAACCAATGAAATCAGCCAAAGATCTCCAAAGGCTTTGATCCATGGAAACCATTTCGGGAATGAAACCAATTCGAGTTCTTCCAAAAAAAGAATGACCTCGATATGCTGATCTGTGTGAATCGCACTACGGAGCGATCTCTCAGACTTTTTCCATAAATAGGATCGGTCACATTCGTTGAGGGGCTCTTCCTCCAAAAGTGTTTCATACCATAATCGTCCACCGGAATAGGGTAGGACTTCGATGATGGGTTTTGCCTGGAGTAATCGAAGACAACGTGGACATTCTTTTTCTTGGAAAAACATCGATCCGAAATTCGTTTCTTGCGCAAAATAACAGCCACACGAGACACATTTCATGGACGATTCCACTTTTCAATTTCATGGATAGATTCGACCATGGCACGCGTTTTTGAACTCGCTACAAATACAATATCT
>JAQVKB010000109.1 GCA_028694875.1 Candidatus Izemoplasmatales bacterium | reverse complement strand
CGAGTTTCAGCTTCTTTTTCAAGGACAAACGAGTCCTGACTCCTATGCCGATTACCCAACCTATTTGTTGCTAGAAGAGGGTGATATCAAGGCATATGTTATCTTTCAAAGGGATTTTGGACGTCGAACATTACGAGTGAAGGAATTTGCAGGGAATCGTTTCCTTATTCGCCAAATGCTGACTGAACTCCTCATAACGATGAAGAAAACTAGTGCGACAATTGTGATGACGCCCAGCGATCCCTTGGCAGGGATGATGAAGCAAATTCCGTCTCAAAAAACACATTTGCATGCGAGTTTAAAAATCGTCGATTTCAAAGGATTGATGAACGATTTGAATCCTTACTTGAATGAGAAATTGGGAGAGGAAAGTCTGGAATTTGTTTTTGAGGATTTTCAAGACCATTTCCACATTCAATGGCGAAATGAAGTTTTTTCCATTTCGAACATTTTTGAATTGAATCGGCTTGTCTTTGGTCCAAATCAAGATTTGATTTCACAAGTGACGAGTCGCCCCTTTCAAAATGAATTGAAAAAGATTTTCCCAATTCCTTTTGTATGGGTGAATAATCTCAATTATCAATAGGAGGTCTTCCATGTTTAATCTCAGTGATTCGTGGTTATCAGTGATCGGCATCTCCTTCATTTTCTTGATGACTTCATCAGGGGCTGCCATGGTATTCTTCTTTCGACACCAACTTTCGGATACCTTCAAACGCATTTTTTTAGGTTTCGCGGCAGGCGTCATGATTGCTGCAAGCGTTTGGTCCTTGTTAATTCCTGCCATTGAGGAAGCTGAAAATCAAGGATGGATTGGATGGATTCCTGCTACTGTCGGATTTGTGGGTGGAGGCTTGTTTTTGCTGCTCGTGGACAATTTACTTCCTCACCTTCATTTTGACTCTGAGAAACCAGAAGGACTCAAGTCTTCTTTCAAACGGACGACCATGTTGGTCTTTGCGGTGACGCTCCACAACATTCCCGAAGGACTTGCAGTGGGTCTCGCTTTCGGACTTGCTTTGCAAGGAGGATCTACGATTGCCATCGCGAGTGCGTTGGGATTAGCAATTGGAATTGGAATTCAGAACTTTCCTGAAGGTGCTGCGATTTCCTTGCCATTAAAGCAAGAGGGATTAAGTACAGGAAAGTCGTTTCTATATGGCGTTTTAAGCGGAGCAGTAGAACCTGTTTTTGCTGTGATTGGCGTGATATTAGCGAGTCAATTAACATTCATCATGCCATGGTTTTTAGCGTTTGCGGCTGGTGCGATGATTTATGTGGTTGTCGAGGAGTTAATCCCTGAGTCGCAACTCGGTGAGCATACCAATGTTGGTACGCTTGCCGTGATGGCTGGCTTTGTCATCATGATGATTTTAGATGTTGCTTTAGGTTGAGATGATTGACGATGAGAAAGCCGAATATACTCTATGAAGACAACCACATCTTGGTATGTGTCAAACCCACCGGAATTTTGTCCCAATCTGCTGGAAATCAACGTCAGGACATGCTCACTTGGATCAAGGATTTTATCAAAGAAAGAGATCAAAAACCAGGGAATGTGTTTCTCGGTTTGGTTCACCGCCTCGACAGCAATGTTGGCGGCGTGATGGTGTTTGCGAAAACCTCGAAAGGGGCTTCTCGTCTTTCAGAGTCGATTCGGGAACACCATTTTGATAAAAGATATCTCGCTTTGGTGGAAGGAAACCTAGAAGGTCATGGGGAACTTGAACATTTTTTAGACAAAGACGAACAACGGTTGATGAGTGTGGAATCCACGTCTCAAATCGGGAAAAAGTCGAGATTATCTTACCAAGTTTTGGCCCATCATGCACTCCAAGGAAGGCCGATTTCATTGATTGATGTACACCTTGAAACAGGTCGATTTCATCAAATACGTAGCCAATTTTCACTCGTGGGTCACCCGCTTGTAGGTGATCAAAAATATGGTAGTTCCTTTCCTCAATTGCCTTTGGCGTTATGGGCATACCGACTACAATTTCCTCATCCGATTTCGAAAGAGCCTTGTTTCTTCACTTCCGAGGTTGAAATTGATGGAATACCTTCATTTCTATGGAAATAATGGAATACTGAAACGAAGACTGCTGCTTTTCAGCAGTCTTTTTCATTTCCACCTTGCCATTCACCACGAGATAGGGTATAATACTCGGCAACCCAAAGCATAAGCTTTGGAACTGGGTGCTTAGCATTTAAATGGAGGATAATTATTATGAAGAAGTTTTTTGCTTTTCTTGTTTTTTTGTCACTATTGTCACTTATGGGTTGTGCCATTTTTGTTGATACATTAACAAATAGTACAACAACAACTTCGGATACGACGACGACATCGACAACGACGACCACAACTTCGACATCGACAACGACGACAACCGAAGCGATTTCAACCACAACAACGGAAGAATTAACGACAACACAAACGACAACGGAAGAAGTAACCACGACCGTATCGAACCACAATCCAGAATTTTCTGGAACCGATGATTCAACCTCAGATCAAGGTTATGTGTTCGATCCGCTTGCAGGAGTATCTGCTTCCGATTTCGAAGACGGCGATTTGACAGGGGCCATTATTGTCACTGAAAACAATGTGGACACCGCTGTGCTCGGAACGTATACTGTGACATATTCGGTCACTGATTCCGATGGAAATAATGTGACGGTAACGCGAGACATTACAATCATCGTTCATCAATTGACTGGAGAAGAGAAAGCGGCACTCGATGTCGCAGCCCTTAGTTTCCCTAC
Organism: Candidatus Izemoplasmatales bacterium; assembly: GCA_028694875.1. Taxonomy (GTDB): domain Bacteria; phylum Bacillota_I; class Bacilli_A; order Izemoplasmatales; family Hujiaoplasmataceae; genus JAHIVB01. The sequence goes on along the minus strand of JAQVKB010000109.1, from coordinate 1,994 downwards.
CGAAATTGGCGAAATTATTACGCTCCCTTCTTATGGCTCTCATGGAACGGTATTTCGTTGGAACTCCCTCAATACTTTGGTGATTACGGACACTGGTTTTGTCTTGAAACCACCGGTAGGATCGGATCCAGTTACAGTCACGATGCACGCCCGTGTCATCAATGGGTCCTACATTGGTGATGCCTATTTTGATTTTGTCGTTCAACCCTATGACGAAGTCTCCGTCACGTCTTCTGAAAGTGTCGCTTTTGAAGGCACGAGCGAGGAATATGTCGTCGCAAACGACGAAGATGTCACGCTCTATTTCGTAGACAATGGTTCTCTTCCTTATATCGACGTGGCGACATTCATCGCGATGGTGAACGGTGCGGTTCAAGCGGATATCCTAACCATTACTCCCGAAGGAACCGATGGTTTACGGATTAGCTACGATATCGAGTTCGAAGATTTTGACGGATCCATTGTGACGGAATCGTACTGGGCGTATATTGACTTTACGCTCAACACCTTTACTGTGAACAATTTCGATTTCTTTGGCGGATATGTCGCTGAAACTTCATCGGATTACGGCGAAGGGTTGACCTATTTGGACGCGGATTATGTCACTGGTGAAGAAGTGACAATTCCATTGGGCGACTACAATTTTGATCTTGTTATGTACGACGACAATGGGACAATGCAATATTTGATGCCGGTATCGGTGACCGATTTGCTATTCCTTGGCGGCATTTATTATGACGTGTACTACAATGGAGACAAACTTTGGGGTATTGACACCTTCTCGATTTCTGGGGATGACACCGCGTTGTTTACGCAAATTCGCACCAGTTCGTTGAACACTGCGACGATGCCAGACGATGTTCGTTGGGCTTCGTATAATTTCTATGCTCTTGCGTTCAACTACTTCTATGGATTGAAAGAAGATACAGGTGTCGAAAACTACTACACATTCTTAAATCAATATGCGCAAAGCATGATGACCTCCACAGACAAGAACTTTTATTACAAAGCATTCCAAATTGCTTATGGGTTGGATGATCTCCATACATCTTATGTCTTCCCAGGATTCTATGAAAGAACGTCGTTTGCCGACGACGGTGGCGTCATTCTCGATAACTTGGGTGAACTTGGTGTTCGTAGCCAAGCTTTCTATGAAGGTTTGTGGGCGATGCAAGATTTGTTGGAAGCGCGTTGGGGAAGTACCAATACACCCGATTTTCATTATCTTGAAGATGGAAAGACTGTCGTGATTCATATTACTGGTTTTACCATCGATACACCAGACGAGTTTAAGACGATTTTAGATGGACTTAAGGGCGGTATCGAAAACGTTGTGATTGATCTTTCTTACAATACCGGCGGTAATGTTGGCGCCGTATTCCGTATGTTTGGCTATATGACAGAAAGTACATTCCAATACCATTCTCAAAATCCAGCCGATAATTCTGCCGTGACCTATTACATTGAAAGCGATTATGTCGCTTATGATTTCAATTGGTATGTGGTGACCAGCTCCGTCACTTTCAGCGCCGCGAACCTCTTTGCTTCGATGGCCAAAGAATCTGGCGTTGCGGTCGTGATGGGACAACCTTCAAGCGGAGGAGCTTCTTCGATTGGCGCCATCTATGGCCCGGATGGAAGTTGCATGCTCATCAGTACGAACAATGTCATTTCTACGCGCACTGGAAATGAAGTTGATGGCTACACTTATTCTTCTGTAGAATATGGAATTACTCCTGATTATTTGATGGAAAACCCTGTAGATGATGCCGAAATTCTCGACATTATTGCTCAAGATCAAGGATTGCAATAACCAATATGTGAAAAAGGCATCCCATCGGGTGCCTTTTTTGTTATTCATGGCGTGTTTTCACGCGCATATATACTATAGAAAGTTTGAAACCCATGTTCCTATGGTTCATATGAAAACGTCTTGACCGGAATCAAGACGTTGTTTTTTGGGATAAACCTGCCATCAAATCACAAGCCCAGCG
>JAQVKB010000108.1 GCA_028694875.1 Candidatus Izemoplasmatales bacterium | reverse complement strand
GTAGGGTCAATGTAATAGAAGGAAGTCTCTTCCACGACGATCACACGGACTTCATAATATTCACTTTGAACATCACTGCATCCTAAAAGCAATGTGAACCCAAAGAACACGGAAACTACGAGAAAGAACAATCGTTTTGACATCATCAATCTCTCACCTCACCAATGAAATTATAGGGCGAGTAATTTTTCACGTCAAGTAGTCCTCTGAAGATTTCAAAGGGAAGAGATGAAATGGCAATTCATAAGCAAGACTAACACCAAACTCATCCATTTCCATCGTCTTCATTTCTTGAGAATTTCATGGCATTATGTTAAAATTAGATGAAATCAAAAAGGATAAATTCTCCAAAATTATTTCTGAAGAAGTGGAGTTTCTCAATGAACCTATCCCAACTAGAAATTCACAATATCGGGCATCTCGTTTCTCATGAAAATGGCTACACGTGGCTTCGAATTCCTCAAAATGTCTTTGATTCCCTTGAAAGCGACATGGGGAAATGGATGTCGACCAATGCCATTGGTGTAGAACTTCGTTTCGTCATCAAGGATGGACCCGTCAAAATCACGATGCAATCGATCTCTTCTCCCAGCGTACTCACGACATTCCATGTCTTTTATGGTGGAATTCAAGGTGGTTGGGATGGACATGAAATGGATAAACATATTCCAACAACGCCAACAGAGTTCATCTTCCAAAAACCGAATAATCTCGAAACCTTGCGTGCGATGACTTCTCACGCTGGACTAGACTGGGATCCTGAAGTAGTTCGAATCATTTTCGAACGAGGAGATCTCAAGATTTTGAAGATCCAAGGGGAAATCACTCCTCCAACGAAAGAACAAACACCGAAAAGAACTTTGTTAACCTATGGTTCTTCAATTACCCATGGTTCCAATGCCTTATCCATTTCGAATGCTTGGCCATCCGTATTGGCACATCATCTCAACATGGACCTTCGCAACCTCGGGATGGCAGGCAGTTGCATGATGGAACCCGAAATGATTGAATATCTTGCCTCTGAAGGGGAAAAGGATCATTGGCACACGGCAATTTTAGAACTTGGAATCAATGTCTTGTCCTGGAGTGAAGCCAAAATTCGAGAACGTGTTACCAATACGCTTCGACAAATCGCAGGAAGAAACCTCGGTAAAAAGGTCTATGTTGTTTCACCTTTCTACTGCAATGATGACTTCTATCATCTCGGCGAAGCCCAGAAATGGCGCACAGAAATCGAGTTCGTAGTTCAAGAATTGCACTTCCCAAATATTCAACTAATCAATGGTTTGGATCTGTTGGGTGATATGTCATTGATATCCGCGGATGAAGTTCATCCAAACCTTTATGGTCAGCAACAAATCGCGGATCGACTGAGAACAATCCTTCTTTCAAGCCAAGAATAAAACCTGATTCCAATTAATGAAAAGAGCACATCATTCAGATGTGCTCTTTTGATGTTATCCGTTAATGTTTGATCATTTCAGGAACGATTACAATGGTGTTCGTATACGAATCATCAAAACGGAAAATCAGGTAATAATCTCCAGGCTCAAGCGTTCGGTTTCGATTCGCCCAGTCTGAATATAGTAGCGTACCATCCGCTGAATAGAGATCCACCGCGACATTTGCCATTCCAAAGCTATAACTTTCGAGATCGATCAAATAGTATGCAGACTCCGTCACGGTAAAGTTGAGTCGTGCTTCTACGATTTCTGCCGTTAAAATGATATCAGGAAGATTCTCCCAGTTCAAACTCTCATAGATGGGCATCGATCCCATATCGCTTGGCACATCAAAAATAACATAATACACATCCATTGTGCCAAGATAATTTCCACTACCATAGATTGTTAACGATTCCCCAGCAGGCACATTGAAGTACATGGACATGGCTTCACCTTCATACATGTGTCCCCACGTAAATCCGTTCAAGAATTCCTCAGAATAAAGTGAAAAGTAAGCCAATGTAGACACTCCATCGGGGAACGCGAAGCGCACCAAACGATCCGTACTTCCTTCAGGGATGTTCAAATAAAAATCAATTCCTTCTTGGTAATTATCCAACGTGAGTAGTCCCTCCGACGGATTCAAATCGTATTTCACGATAATCCGATCAGGAATCTTGAAGAAATAGATTGGCACTGTATCGAAATCCTCTGTGAATGCTTCGATAAAATAGGTGCCAGCCTGGTCGAAATAGAGATAAAGTCCTTGTTCGACAAGATGACCATCCGCATCGTAGATATTGAAATCCGCATTGAGCCAAGTATTATAGAAGCCTTCATCAAATTCCATGCGGAACCAAGAAACTTCGCCACCACTAGGAATATATTCTTTCCAAAGTTCGGCAGGAATATCGAAAATAATTTCCTCTTTGGTGTCTGGTAATTGGATGAGGGATGTTAACGTCAAAGGATCGATTGGGACAACACCATCACACGATACCACGGATAGATTTCGTATCGAAATATTGACCGAAGGTGAAGAGGATTGGACAAGCCCCGTCATAAGAACATCCAAGGTGTAACCACGGTAATCCACATCAAATACGATGGTGGCCATCAAAACCGCATCATCCAAACCCGCGATGCCTTGTTGCAAGAAGAGTTGGTCGACATCCACATTATGGCCAAAAAAGGATTTATCCAAAATAATTTCGAAGGTGAACGCATCCGTTTTGTTAATTTCAAGCATCCCTGCCGTTGTTTCACTGGAAGATGTTCCGAGTTTCTCAAAGAGATAGCTCATATATTCACTGGAGACAACGTCATCACTCCATATCGAATATTCCATCACATCCCCATTCGTCGTAAATTCGACAAGGTGATCATCATAGGGGAGTAGCATGGTGGTTTGGCGATAAAACGAATTGTTCACTTGTGAATAAGCGCGATAATACATGCTGTTAAGATTATATTCAAATCCAGCATAAGCGATGTTTGTTGTTGTTTTGGTCGCAGAGATTACCGTCGTCGTCAACGTTTCACTCAAGGACATTTGCTGGGAACTTTCCAGTTGAGACTCGAAGTTTTGCATGGAGAGATTGAACTCTGCCACATTTCCAGTAGGTTCTGGCGTCTCTGCTTCTCCAAAGATCAAACTCTTCATGGAATCATCGATCAATTGAAACAGTTGAAGGCGTATTTGATTTTGAGTGAAATCAAATTCATCGACAATGAAATCATCCTTCACTTGATCCACATCCGTCACTTGGATGGATTGGAAATACGACATCGTCGCCCGTTCATCATCGAGATGGATGCCATAGTTCGAAAGATTTAGCTCATCCTCTGTGAATTGTTCGATAGAAATCGTTCTTCGTAGTTGAGCCGTGACACTATGGGAAGAGACACTGCAATAAACAGGTCCGGAATACAAAATCGTTCCATCATTGAGGAATAATCCAGAAGCATTGATGATGTCCGTTGAAATCATGTAAGAACCGATGAGATAGTCCCATCCATCTGCTTCGGAAATGTCGGTGTATAGAGACAGTTCATCATCGAGGGTATCTTGGTCATCATAATAATAAAGCAAGCCATGATCGTCGTATACGAAATACATTTCGGAAGTAATTTCATTGTTTTGGACTTCAATCATGTAACTCAACTGATTTTCATTGTCGGAAGCATCCAAACGATATGAGGTTGGATCCAATTCACCCGATTCATCCACGTCAAAGTGGATCGAAAAACTTCTTCCTTCTGACACCGAGGAATATTCATAAAAGACGGAATTGTTGATGGAATAAGCGTGGATACCGCCTTGATTCTCTTTGAATTCATAATAATGGTAGTAGATAGAATCCTCAGGGTTCACAAAATCAGAATTGAGATTGTAGGAATAGGAGAGCATCTTGTATTCGAGCAAATCATCGACAAACCCAATTTCGATATTATTTTCTTTGTTAAAACGATGAACTTTTCTCGATTTCGATACTGTCTTGGGGTAATTCGAAATTCTTTTTTGAAACTTCTAGAGAAATGAGCATCTGAATTGAAATTGTACCGATAAGCTATATCTATAATTTTTTGCGTCGAGTTCAGAATATCGGAAGCAGCGTCTGATAGTCTCCGTTTCAGATAATAATCACTTATAGTGAGCCCGGTTCTAGTCTTGAATTTTCTGGTCAAATGAAACTTGGAGTAACCCATCGTTCGATATAAGTCTTCATAATGGAGTTCCTCGGTCAGCCTGTTTTCAAGATAATCGATTATCTGGTGAATCGTTTCTGACATCATACCACCTCATTCTGTGCACAATGAGATTCTATCATAATAAAGAAGGGAAAACTTACACTGAGTTGCTAAAATTACACCAATTGTTCTTTTGGCTATAGGAAAGTAGAATCGCTATGCTCGATTTATTCTAGAAAATAGAGGAAAGAAATCTAAGATGAAATTTCGTAAGTTCTTTCATTATCAAATTCCATAATTGTATGACAGTTTCAACCAACGGTTGATATATGTCAAATTTGCATCCGTCATTATCAACCACAAGCTGTGTTACGCTTTGACTAAAGAAGAAAAAATCGGAGCAAAAGCATGAACACCAGTGAAAGAATCAAAGAGTTACGCGATCAAAAGAGAATTACATAGAAAGAATTATCAAGAACGGTTGGAGTTGGCAAAATTGCCGATTTTAATAAAATTAGCACCCCACCAAGATTTATTGCACCCCAAATAAATAATCAGATTTTTTTCTGGGGATCATGCTAACGTAAACGGTCTGTCAAGCATTGATACTCTAGTCCGTATTGATATCCCT
>JAQVKB010000107.1 GCA_028694875.1 Candidatus Izemoplasmatales bacterium | reverse complement strand
CTGTATGACAAACCCACACTCATTGTTTGTGGGTTTTTTCCTCATTTGGAGCGAAATCAGACCTACCGATTCCATGGCGTCATCAAGGAGCATCCGAAATACGGGCGTCAGTATGATGCGAATCGTCTTGAACGGATGATCGACAAAAGCCGGGAAGGTCTCGTCGAGTATTTGTCGAGCGACTTGTTTAAAGGCATTGGCGTGAAAACGGCGGAAGCCATCCTCGATACCTTGGGTGAAACAGCGATTGATCAAATCCTTAATGATCCCTCCACCCTTGACAAAGTTCCGAAAATGAATGAATCCAAGAAACTTGCGCTCGTCGATACGCTGCGCGAGAACCGCCAAATGGAAACGAGTTTGGTTTGGTTATACGGATTCCAGGTATCGCCCAAAATGGCGATGAAAATCATCAAACGATTTGGCTTCGCCGCGATTGATGTCATCAAAGATAACCCGTATATTTTGATGGATGAAATCGAAGGCATAGGCTTTCGAAGAGCGGATGATATTGCGCTCAAGATTGGCATCGAGCACAATCATCCTTTACGGCTACGCGCCATCGTTCTTTTCCTCATGAACGAATATATGAATAAATACGGTGACACCTTGCTTGCACGTGAGAATCTCATCGATTTTGTTCTTCAGTATCTGAACAATGGAGAACATCCTGAAGTGACGCAAGAAGAAGTTCAGGATGCGATTTCAGACGCACTTGAGGAAGGTATCGTCATGGAAGAGGACAATGCGTTGTCGCTCACCTATTTGTACGATGCCGAACGAGCCATCTCCAAATCCTTACAACCATGGATTGACGCCACTAACGAGGAATTCTCTGAATCTGAAATCCTTGCGGCGATGGACGATTTTCGTCAAGTATCTCAGATTGAATATACCGAAGAGCAAAAGAAAGCCGTGTTCACGGCGCTGACCAAACGTTTTGTGATTGTGACCGGCGGCCCCGGAACTGGAAAAACTACGGTCATCAATGCGATTGTCTCGGTGTTAAAAATGTTGGCACCTCGAAAGAAAAATATCTTCTTAACCGCGCCTACCGGAAAAGCCGCCAAACGACTTCAAGAAGCCTGCGGTATGGAAGCCACGACCATTCATCGTTTCCTTGGATATGATTACGAAGGTCATTTTACCGTCGACAAGCATCATCCGATGGATGTCGATTTGTTGGTTGTGGATGAAGCTTCGATGCTTGATGCGATGCTCGCGAAAAACCTCTTCGAAGGAATTCGTTCGAAAGGTAGTGTGGTCATCGTCGGCGATGAAAATCAATTGCCTTCGGTAGGCCCAGGGCAAGTCCTTGCCGATTTGATGGAGTCGGAGATGTTTGATGTCGTCAGACTGGAGCGAATTCACCGTCAAGCGCAAGATTCGTCCATCATTGCGCTCGCTTACGAAGTGTTGAGTCAACAAGTCTCGGATTTGAGTGAATATCGAGATGATCGAATGTTTGTTCGGTGTTATGACGATAAAATCGAACAAACACTCGTCACGATGATTCAGGAAGCCATTCGCAAAGGATATGACCTTTGGGAAGACATCCAAATCTTGATTCCTGTCTACAAAGGAATTGTCGGGATTGACCACATCAACAAGCTTCTCCAAGAAACGTTCAATAAGGCACATTCTGGCCATCGAATCGCGTTTGGAGAGAAAACGTTCTATTATCACGACAAGGTTCTTCAACTCGCCAATCAACCCGAAGATGGCGTCATGAATGGCGACATTGGCGTTGTCGCTGGCATTGTCGAAAACAAGGAAATGTTGGTCGATTTTTCGGGGAAACTTGTCAAATACAGCACCAAAGATTTTGATAACTTAACGCTCGCCTATGCCATCAGCGTGCACAAATCGCAAGGCAGTGAATTCCCGATGGTCATCATGCCCATCTCTCGAAGTCATGCGATGATGCTTCGTCGCAAGCTAATCTATACCGCGATTACACGTGCCAAAGAACGTCTCCTTTTATTGGGTGATGAATATGCCTTTTCTCGTGGCGTTCGAATGGCCGATAACCCCCGTAAAACTCGTTTGTGCGGATTTCTAAAACAATCTCAATCACAAGAAACAAGGCAAGAATTGCGAATTGAAGATTTCTTATAAGCCTGGTGAATGCAATTGCATTCTACAGATAGTTGTAGTATAATACTACTAAATCGATGAGAAAGCCAAGTAGGCCATCCAAAATCGCCCAAGAGAGCCCGGGAAGGTGAAATCCGGACCGATTGCGATGGACCGAAGCTCCTTTTGAGAGGTGTGCAAACACACCCGCATGATCTGCGTTATGGATGTCAAGCGCCAGATTTTTCTGGAACAAAGGTGGTACCGCGATGAATCGTCCTTTTTGAGGGGACGATTCTCTTTTTTTTGGGAGGATGAAACGATGAAATATCTCACTGGAAGTCAAATAAGACAAATGTGGTTGGACTTTTTTAAAGAGAAAGGTCACGCCGTTGAATAAGGAGCTTCCTTGGTTCCAAATGACGACCCCACATTACTTTGGATGAATGCCGGCGTCGCCGCGTTGAAGAAATACTTCGATGGACGTGTCGTGCCCAAGAATCCTCGCATTGTCAACGCCCAAAAGTGCATTCGCACGAACGATATTGAACATGTGGGAAAGACGGCTCGTCATCACACGTTTTTCGAAATGCTCGGAAATTTCTCGATTGGGGATTATTTCCGAAAAGAAGCGGTGACCTGGGGATTCGAACTACTGACGGACCCCAAATGGTTTGGCTTTGACAAGAATAAATTGTACATGACGGTTTATCCTTCTGATGAAGAAACCAAAGAATTATGGATGTCCTGTGGTGTCGATCCCTCGCATATCATCCCCACCGAAGAAAACAATTTCTGGGAAATTGGCGAAGGTCCTTGCGGCCCTTGTACGGAAATCTTCTTTGACCGTGGCGACAAATACGGCGATTTCACTTCTGATGCGATACGCGATGACATCGACAATGATCGTTATATTGAAATCTGGAATATCGTGTTTTCGCAATACAATGCGGTTCCGGGATTGCCAAGAGAGGAGTACTTTGAACTCCCCTCGAAAAATATCGATACGGGTAGCGGACTCGAACGAATTGCCAGTGTCATTCAAGAAACCGAAACCAATTTTGAAACCGATTTGTTCATGCCAATCATTCGCAAACTTGAATCCATTAGCGGCGTGAAATATGCGGGTCAAATGGCCTTTAAAGTGATTGCGGATCATATTCGCACCGTGACATTTGCGGTTACGGACGGAGCGATTTTGTCCAATGAAGGACGGGGTTATGTCCTTCGTCGCTTGTTGAGAAGAGCGGTCAAATATGGAAAGAAACTTGGCATTGAGCGTCCTTTCATGGATGAACTCGTCGACATTGTCGCAGACATCATGGAAGACTATTATCCGCAAGTCCGTCAAAGTGCAGATATCGTCAAAAAGATCATCGCGGCGGAAGAATCCAAATTTTTGGAAACGATCGCCAATGGTGAGAAGAAATTTGCACAAATCGCGGAGCAATCCCCTCATCGATTGATTCGTGGAGAAGACGCATTCTTGCTTTATGATACGTTTGGATTCCCGATTGAACTCACTCAAGAGTATGCGGAAGAAATCAATTACACGGTTGATTTGGATGGCTTCAAAGCGGAAATGGCGAAGCAAAAAGAACGCGCGCGTACCGCTCGCAAAGAAATGCAATCGATGAAAACGCAGAATGAAGAGTATTTGGACTTTCATGAGAAATCGACGTTTGTCGGTTATGAAATGACGTTCACAGAAACGCGGATCATCAAGGTTTTCGAAGAAGGTTTGGTCCTCCGAGAGACGCCGTTCTACGCCACTTCTGGTGGACAAACCGCCGATACCGGAACGATTTATAACGATAAATTCTCCGCCAATGTGACGGATGTTTCAAAACTGCCAAATGGCCAATTCTTGCATCATATTGAACTTCTGGAAGGCGAAATCGTTGACGGAAGTCCAGTCATTGCCAAAGTCGACCAACAAAAACGAAAGTGGACGACGTATAACCACAGTGCAACCCATTTGTTGTTCAAGGCGTTACGTGAGCAACTTGGATTGCATGTGAGCCAACAAGGGTCGCAGGTCACCTCGGAAACACTTCGTTTTGACTTCAATCATTATCAAAGCATCACAGATGAGGAAATCCTTGCGATTGAGGCGCGCGTGAATGAGATGATTTCTCATCCCTTTGAAGCCGTGACCGAAATTCTCACTGTCGATGAAGCCGTTCAAAAAGGCGCGATTGCGGAATTTGGTGAGAAGTACGAAGAAAAAGTTCGTGTCGTGAATTTGGGATATACGCTCGACCTCTGCGGCGGCACGCACGTCACCAATATCGCAGACATCCAAAAATTTGCGATTCGAAGCCTTTCCTCGATTGGTTCTGGAATCTATCGGATCGAAGGGTTAACGAACGTTCATGTCGACCAACTCGTCGAAGGACTCACCGGCCTCAATAGTGATATCGACAACCTCTATCACAAGGCACATACGATTTTGGATGAGGCCAAAAACGAAGGGGTTGAACTCACTTTCGACGAAGGAGAACCTTATCACCAACAAGGTTCCTACGCGGATGTCTTAGCGATGCGCAAGCGTTCGCAAGACATCCAGATTCGCGTCAAAGAACTTGAAAAAGAATACACACGCAAGAAAGAATCGCTGGCGCTTGGAGCCACGGATTCATTGCTTGCCCTCAAAGAAGGAAATTTCATCGTGACCAAACTCGACCATGTCGATGCCG
>JAQVKB010000106.1 GCA_028694875.1 Candidatus Izemoplasmatales bacterium | reverse complement strand
TGGATGAATCTTGTGGAAAATGCACCCCGTGCCGTGAAGGCACACGCCGCATGCTCGACATTCTCAATCGCATTTGCCAAGGCAAAGGGACCCTCGAAGATCTCGATGAACTCGAATCTCTTGGCAGCATGCTAAAAGACACATCGCTTTGCGGACTTGGCCAAACGGCGCCAAATCCAGTTCTTTCTACGCTCAAACATTTCCGCGATGAATACGTGGCACACGTGGTGGACAAAATCTGCCCCGCCGGTGTCTGCGCGGAACTTACCAATTACGTTGTCAAAGACAATTGCATCGGCTGCACGAAGTGCGCTCGTAACTGTCCGGTCGACGCCATCACCGGTAGCGTGAAGACGAAACATTTCATCGACCTCGACAAATGCATCCGTTGCGGCGCCTGCAAAAAAGCTTGCCCCGTGAATGCGATCACGTCAAAACCTGAAGGATGGGGGGAAGAATCTCGTGCTTAATTCTGTGAATGTTATCATCGACGGCAAACGCGTCGAAGTACCGAATACCTTTACGGTACTCCGTGCGGCAGAAGCTGCAGGGATCAAAATTCCTCGTCTTTGTTTCTTAGAAGGTGTTCATGAGGAAGCCAACTGCCGTGTTTGTGTTGTTAAAATTGATGGGATGAAAGGCTTAAAAACTTCTTGCTCGACGAAAGTTCAAGAAGGCATGGTCATTCATTCCAATACCAAAGAAGTGTATGACGCCGTTTCTTCGAACCTCGAATTGCTGGCGGGAAACCACAAGTTCGAATGCTGGAAGTGCTCCCGTGAAAACAGTTGCGAATTCTTGGACTTGTTGCGCCGCTTCAATGTCGAAAATGACTATTCGAACGCGAAGAACTTCTTGCAAAAAGAAATTCGTGTCAACGAATCCAGCGAAGCGATGGTCATCGATTCCAGTAAATGCGTTCTTTGCGGACGTTGCGTTAGCGCCTGTGAAAAGCAATCTGGATTAGGAATCCTCAACTTCAACCACCGCGGTTCGAAAACCTATGTGGGACCTGCTTTGTTCCACAACTTGGAAGACGCTGGTTGCATTTATTGCGGCAAATGCATTCAAGCTTGCCCGACCGGTGCGATTCGTGAAAAAGATGACCTCAAAGAAGTCGATCGTGCGTTGCGCGATCCGAAAAAGACAGTTGTCGTTCAAGTCGCTCCTTCCGTACGCGCCGCATTAGGCGAAGAATTCGGATACAAAATTGGAACCAACGTCGAAGGACAAATGTTCGCGGCGCTCAAAGAACTTGGCGTCAAGGAAATCATCGACACCAACTTCACGGCGGACTTGACCATCTTAGAAGAAGGTTCTGAATTCATCGACCGTGTTCAAAACGGTGGTGTGCTTCCGATGTTTACGAGTTGCTCCCCAGGTTGGGTCAACTATTTAGAACTCTATTACCCCGAATATATTGAAAACCTTTCTTCTTGCAAATCTCCCCAACAAATGGCGGGAGCGCTCATCAAGACGTATTATGCTGAGAAGTTAGGAAAGCATCCTAAAGATATTTACTCCGTATCGATCATGCCTTGTGTCGCGAAGAAAGCCGAAGCGGCGCGTCCTGAAATGGGACGCAATGGGTACCAAGATGTCGATGTCGTACTCACGACCCGTGAGTTCGCTCGTTTGATTCGTCACCGTGGTATTCCATTCCGTGACCTCGAACCCATCAAGCCGTTTGGCGATCTCGCTCAATACACAGGTGCTGGTAACATCTTCGGTGCCACTGGTGGTGTGATGGAAGCGGCGTTGCGTACCGTCACGGAAATCCTCGAAGGAAAATCCACACCGGTAGAATTCCTCGATGTCCGTGGTTTGGATAACATCAAAGAAGCCACTTATACCGTCGCTGGCATGGAAGTCAATGTGGCCGTCGTTCATGGCGGAAAAGCCATTGGCGAATTCATGGAACGCATGAAAAAAGGCGAAAAACAATATCATTTCGTTGAATTCATGGGTTGCACGGGCGGATGCATCAACGGCGGTGGACAACCGATCGTTCCTGCGGAAATTCAAGAGAAAGTGGATGTGCGCGCACGTCGTGCGAAAGTCCTTTACTCGATCGATGAAAAAGCAACCTTCCGCAAATCGCATGAGAGTGCGGCAGTCAAGAAATTGTATGATGAGTTCTTGGGCAAACCGAACTCCCATAAATCTCACGAATTGCTTCACACTCATTACCACAAAAGAGAAAGTTATAAGGTGAACTAGATGAAAAAAACGTTATCGATGATCTTGATCTTGGCGCTATCCATCGTATTCTTGGGATGCACCACGACAACCACCACGACGACGGCAACGACAACGACAAGTGAAAACACGTCGGATACGACCACCACGACAACGGAACAAGTGGTGCATAGCATCATCGTTCCAAATGGCGGTCCTGCTTTGGCGCAAATGTATCTTCAAAACAATACGGAAAAATACGATGTGACCGTGGTCAATGGACCGGATCCCTTGGTTGCGGCGTTCGGAAGTTCGACGTATGATTACATTTTCGCTGGCACCAATCTTGGGGCGAAGTTCTATGCGGCAAATCCCGAATACTTGTTGGTCGCAATCTTTACTTTAGGAAATACCTTCATTCTGACAGAAACCGATGATACCTTCGATTTGTCCTATCTCGATGGCAAAGAAATCGTGGTCTACGGTCTCAATTCGACCCCGGACATCGTGTTGAAATACGTTCTTGAACAAAACAACATCGATTGCACATTAACCTATGTGGATTCTGTGGCGACCGCGACTTCGTATTTTATCGCCGATCCGACGAAAATCATTTTGACCGCAGAACCGTCTCTTTCGGTCCTCTTGCAAAGTCATCCAAATCTTGATATCATTGATTTGCAAGACGAATACGCCACCCTTTCGGGAGGCGCGTCCTATCCGCAAGCAGGTGTCTTTGCGAAAGCGTCTCTTTCCAACGAAGAAATCAATGATTTCCTCGTGGACCTCGCGGCCTCGATTCAGTTGGTGAACACCTCAGTCGAAGCTTCCGCCGCCCTCGGCGAATCGCTTCAATTTGGGTTCTCGGCCACCGTATTGGCTTCTGCGATTCCCAATAACAATTTGGTGTATCTCAGTGCCCTTGACGCCAAAAGCAGCATTGAAGCCTACTTCACCATCATTGCCAACATCAATCCCGTATTGATTGGTGGCGCACTTCCGGTGGACGGATTCTACTACGATCCTAGCAGGTGATTGCATGAAAAAAGCAAGTCTCACGTTGTTATCGATCTTCACCTTATTCTTGGTGTGGGTCGTGGCGTATGGAGTCGTTTCGAACGACTTGATTTTACCTACGCCTTGGCACGTGTTGCTTGCTTTTTTTTCTTTGTTTACGAGCAAAGCATCCTTGACCGTCATCTTGAGCACCTTGCTTCGGCTGTTATTATCGATGCTCGCGGCGGGATTGGTTGGATTTTTACTCGGAATCTTTGCGGGATTCCATTCGAAGCTTGCGATATTCCTTCGTCCTTATGTGACCATCCTACGAACGATTCCGGTGATTAGCGTTTTTGTCATCATGATTGTGCTATTCGGACTAAAGACCACACCGTATTTGATTACCTTCTTGATGATATTCCCAATCATCTTCCAATCAGTGTATGAAGGCATTCGAACGATTGATCCCGAAATGATTGATGTCTACCGTTTGGAAGACAACCATTTTTGGACCGCTTTACGGTATTGTTATATTCCCTTTATCAATACACCTTTAAAAACCGCGTTGCTTCAATCCGCAGGATTGGGTGTCAAAGTTCTGGTGATGGCCGAATATTTGGCGCAAACAAGAACGTCGATTGGGAATGCCTTGTATTTAGCCAAAGCCAATTTGGAATACGATCAAGTCTTTGCTTGGACGATCCTTTTGATTCTGTTGGCTGTCGTCATTGAAATCTTCATTGAACGCTACGCCGTTCTTGGGAAAAAAGGTCAAAATTCGCGGAAGATATCCAACGACTAATTGACAAAACAGAGACTTTTTTGTAAGATATTTACGACATAAGGGAGTAGCCGACGCAACCCTGGCGTGATGGAATCAACAAGCGTGGTCTTCGGACCTGGTTTCATTGGATATGGCGAGACTTATGCACCCTTCATGTGCATAAGTCTCTATTTTTTTTAGGAGGAACTCAATGGAAAGCTATCAAAAAAGTATTGAACAGATCTTAAAGGATCAAGGGGTCTCCATCAAGAAAGGACTCTCCTCGGAAGAAGCCGCGCAACGATTTGCGAAATTTGGCCCGAATGAACTCCGCGAGAAGAAGAAAAAATCCTTCTTCCAAATGTTTCTCGACCAGTTCAAGGATTTCTTGGTCATCATCTTATTGATTGCGGCCTTGATTTCGATTGTGACGGGCATCATGACCCAAGAAGGGATTGTCGATGGAATCGTCATATTAGCCATCGTCATTTTGAACGCCGTGTTGGGCGTCAGTCAAGAACAACGTGCTTCCAATGCCCTCGCCGCGCTCAAAAAGATGTCGTCACCCCATGCGAAAGTCGTTCGCGATGGGGTTGTTCGTGAGATTTCCTCGACCGAACTCACCGTTGGCGATATCGTTCTCTTGGAGACAGGCGATTCGGTGGCCGCCGATCTTCGACTCCTCGAAAGTACGAACCTCAAAATTGACGAGTCCGCATTAACGGGAGAATCGACATCCGTTGAAAAAGACGCCAAAGAAATGGTTGATGAAGAACGTGTCCTTGCGGAACGTTATAATAGCGCCTATATGTCGACGTTGGTTTCTTACGGAAAAGCCGTTGGCATTGTTTCCGCTGTCGGCATGGATACAGAAATAGGTAA
>JAQVKB010000105.1 GCA_028694875.1 Candidatus Izemoplasmatales bacterium | reverse complement strand
TGCCACTACCCGTGGGAATCTTGACCGCGTTCTCCGCAAATTGAGGCACAAAGATTGTTCCCATTAAAATCACGCCACTTAAGAAGGATAAGACAAGCGTCACGACGATTTGACGGTTTTTGAAATAGGATAGGTTGATGACAGGATCTTCCGCTTTCTTTTCAAAATACAAAAACAGCGGGAAAATCAAGACAGCGAGGAGTAAGAATACCCACACATGCCAATCTGCGAAGGATCCAAAAAAGTCGAGAAAATCAATGCTTTTCAGTCCATACAATAACGATAGGATCATCAATGTCAAAGCAGTAATACCGAAGATGTCGATTTTCTTGACTTCTTCGCTTTTCGTATCAGGAAGCGTTTTGATACCAGCAATCAAAATGAACAACGTAATCGGTAAGTTAATAAAGAAGATTACGGACCAGTGTGTTGCCCCAAAGAGGTCCAGTAACAAACTACCGGCGGACGCTCCAAAAATATTCGCGATACCATACACGCCACCCACAAGTCCTAAAGCGACACCACGCTTTTCTTTTGGAAATGTGGTTCCAAATTCAGCGGTTGCCACAGGAACGATGCCGCCACCGCCAATCGCCTGAATCGCTCTCGCGATGAGCAACATGCCAAAACTACCCGCATATTGGCTTAAGCCCGAAAGCAAAGATCCAAGTCCAAACAAAAAGATACTCAGAAGATAAATCTTTTTTCGACCATGTTTGTCCGCAATTTTTCCCATAATTGGAATACTTGCGGCATACGCTAATGTATAGATGGTAATCATCCAAATCCCGAGTTGCGCGTCCACGCCCAACGTGGTTTGGATGAGGGTTCTCGCGGGGGTTACGATACCGGTGTCGATTGCACCCATAAAAATACCTGCGAGATAAACTGCCATAATCAGACCGAAACCGGTCTTTTTCGTTTTGTTACTTGGATTCATGGATTGGTTCCTCCTCTTGCATATTTTCTAGTAGTAGTTTGGCGTTATTGGCCATGACTGATAAAATCGAGGTTAATCTTTGAAAGTCTTCCGGTTGAATTCCTTGCATCACAGCTTCATGAAATCGCGTTAGTTCGTTGCGACTTTCCGCAAAGGTTGTTCTTCCTTTTTCCGATAGCCGCAATAAATTCTCGCGTCGATTTTGCGGATTGGAAATGCGAAGTACAAATCCTTTTTCCACCAGCGATTTGACCGACTTCGAAATCGATCCCTTGTCAATCGCGTAATGATTCGCAATCGCGTCCTGGCTGATGTCTTCATGAGAAAACAAAAACATCAACAGATAATGTTCCGCCGCCGTCACATTCTTTTCGACAAGTGACCGATTCAAAAACACGTGACTATACCTCACGATGGTAGACATATCATTCAAAAACATGGTTTCACCTCTTTATTGTTGTCTTTACAACAGTTGCAACGACATCATTATATCGCAAGGATTGAAAACAGCCAAGAAAAATGCTCACAAAAAAAACCGCATCCACCAAAATGGATGCAGAATTCTTGAGTAACTGTTATTTCGATGCACCAATGAGTGCGATGACAACGAAAATCCATCCTACGATTGGAACCAATAACCAAAGCAGGTACCATCCGCTTTTGCCGACGTCATGAAGTCTGCGAATCGCAATCGCGATTCCAGGAATCAAAGCCGCCAAGGAATAGACATAGCCAATCCAAGCGAGGAATGTACCGTTTGCGGCGCCACCGAGAAGGGCGCTAATGAGGAAGTTGATTGCGAAAACGATCCAATACTCGCGAATGGTCGATTTTCATGCAAAGTCATTCCAACGAAGCCAAAATTGTTTGTACTCTTGCATGTTTGAAACCCCCTATTATATTTGTTTGTATCTTGAATTCATTATAACACATCTGTTCTCGTTTGAGGAAAAATGTTCTCGTGAAAAAATAGTAAAATCATCAACTTATTCCGAAGATAATTCTCGACGGACCTCGTCGATTTTATCTGGATTCATATGATATCTCCCGCGAGTGGATCTGTCAAACCAAGCATAATAGTTCTTTTGAAGAATCGAGGAAGCACGAGTGACTCTCGTTTCCTGAACAATCTCCTTCACCAACGCATCAGGATGGCCTAAAAGGTAGGCCGCAATCTCTAGGGCATCCGCATGATAGGATGTCATTTTCGAACCTTGCGTTCCTCCCACATTCAAATGATTCAAAGTCGTCGAAAACTCTTGATGGATTTTTTTCCTCATCTGTTGTTTTTTCTTGGAAGGTCGTAACACATTCCCCTTCGCTTCAAGCAAACAACGGACTGAGTCTTGCTCGACAATGAGCAATCCTATCCCCAATTTGGTAAGGAGTTCCAAGAAATGTTTCATCTCTTTCGCATGCGATTTTTTCGCTTCCATTGGAATTCCAACATAGACGCGATGTGCCAAACTTTGTCGATTCATCGCTTGATAGATTAACTTTAACGTGATGGAGGTTTTGAGTTCCACCGCGATTTCTTCTTCACCATTGGACGCAAACACATCGATGGGACCAATCTCGCCTTTCACGACAAAACCTTGTTGTTCCCAATAGGAACGTATCGGTTCATAAAGGTCTGTTTCTTTCATAGAAGCTATCACCCTTTACCGAAAATGAGTATGGCTTGTCACCCATTTTTTCATCCGCATTGGAAGAAATAGGGAGTAAATGCCAAACGTGATTGCCGTCAGAATAATCCAACCAATCCACTTTCCTAACAGTTGAGCGGAATTTCCATCGAAAATCAGTTGCTTTCCATCAATCACGGTGTTCCTTGCATACCATCTTTGCTTCATGCATACGGCGACTGGCAACAAAAGAAACGCGGTTAATAATGTGATAAGCCCAGCCAAAATGTTGATTCCGATTAATCCAAACGTGGAACCCGTAAATCGCGAGCGTTCCATTTCTGCAGTGTCGGATTGACCCTTCTTCGATTTCGATTTCGTTTTGCTGATTTCTGTCGAACGTACTGGTTCATAGTTGGATTGAACTGGTGCAGTCTGCACTTGATTCCTTGGAAAATCATAAGGACCACGAAGCGTGAGGGGAGGCGCAACAGACTCTTTCCTTGCACTATCAATCGGATGTTTCGATTTTTTTTGATCTTCAAAATCTGTATCATATGGTGACTCTATTCCACCGACATCCAAACTCACCATACAAAATCCGGGCCCTAGGATGACGGACAAACTGAGTAAAAAATAGAAAAGAAGATAGATTGGAGAACCCAAACTAGAAATCATCATGTATCCTACATTGACGATGAGTGTTCCCGTTCCTAAGACGATGAGGATGATGGATAAAACACGTCCCGTCCGTTGAAATGACGGTTTTTTCATGGTAACCCAGTAGAGGATTAAAAATAAAATCAACGCGATCAAATATGGTCCCCAAACAGAAGGAATGAATCGAGAATTCGAAACAAAATAGAACGCGTTTTTATAGATGATAGTATCGATCATAAGTTGATTAAACAATTCGTTGCCATGATATTGCCAGCCAAAGAGAAACGCAATGAAAATAAAGTCCGTAAAAACCATCAAAAATGCATACTTTGATTTTCGTAGAAATAGGAGAATCAATGGTAATAAGACGCCAACGACCGACAATAGGAAGGTCAAATCTGTATACAGTCCAATCTGAACTGCAGAAACGATTACATTCAAAGCCCCCATGAGCAACGTTGTTCCTAGCAATAAAAACGAAATAATGGTAACCAACTTCGGACGTGTTACGATGATACCTTGTTCCATATGTGACCCCCAAAACATCGTATAATCTTTGTTTATTATAACAAACCTATGATAAACCCGCAAGGGCTTCTCCTATGTTCACATTGTTTTCATTTTCATCATCAAAAATGCGCAAAAAAAGACGATCGTGAAATCGTCTTATTTTTGCACAACAAAAGGAACAGTCATGTCTTTTGGTTGTATGCAGGATGGTGCCGAAAACAGGACTTGAACCCGTAACCTACTGATTACAAGTCAGTTGCTCTACCACTTGAGCTATTTCGGCGTGGTGGTGGAGATTGACGGGATCGAACCGCCGACCCTCTGCTTGTAAGGCAGATGCTCTCCCAGCTGAGCTAAATCTCCACATGTATCCCCGAGTCTGCATTTCAATTTTACACAAACAGCGTGCCAAAGTCAAGAGAAAAAGACGCCTAGAAACACTTCTATGGAAGATTCGAAACAAGGGATGTCTTTGACATCGTCATGTGTTCATAAGAAGGAAATAAAATCGGCATCATTTGATCTCGAAGAATGGCGACAATCAGCATGTCCGCGCTACCGCCAAATGTCAAATGATGCGCGATACACCACTCGCTCAAAGCGAGAATCTCTTCGGCGTTCGTGACATCGAGCGCAACGAAGCGCTCCTTCACTTCGTGAACGGACACATCTCGAGCGCGACGCATTAACGTGGTGTCCTCAAGTGAAAGTATCAAGTGACGTAAGGCGCGATACAAGGTCGTGTCCTTATGGATATCCGTCTCAGGACAATCTGTGAGGGAAGGCAAACCGAAATACATCTCTTTTCTCGCGCCAACAAATTGCGATGGATTCGATGTCTGTCCATTGATTTCAGGAACCATCATCATCTTAGTTAACAAATGGCGAACATTCTCATAGGACGTGGCATGTGCAAAGGCAAATCCAACGGCATACGAAAAGAATCCAAGATCGAAGATCAAACCTTTGTAACAATTCACGCCTTGGGTGGCTTGAAACATGTTGTTTTCCGTGTTGATTCCCCTTTGTCGAAGCGACATAACACCGTCTTCGATCTTTTTTTGCACGGCGCCAAAGCGAAAAGCCTCGGAGAAA
>JAQVKB010000104.1 GCA_028694875.1 Candidatus Izemoplasmatales bacterium | reverse complement strand
CACCATTCTTCCAATTGAATAAGGTTCTACGATAAGAGCCTTCAAACGTATTTCATTTGCCATTCGATATAACAAAAAAGAACCGAAAAGAATCGTGTTTGCGGAGAATACCACATACACAAAACTGGTTTCGATTCTCAATAAATAGGCTACGGCAACAAAAACAATCATCGCCATAAATGCGGTGAATATCGTTTGCTTGGTGATACCTTGGCGATTCACAAAAGGCAACGCTTTTTGACGCGCCAACAAAAAGTCCACGTATCGGAATACGTAGGATTTCATTTTATTTTTCATTTTTTCTCCTTTGTGTTATTTCATGATGTGTGAAAAACACAAAGGATTCAGCAACGAATTTTTTGAGCTTGAGAAGGTCCAAAAATAGAAGTTTTTACTTGTACGAATGCCACATAGGACATCTTTGTTTCTGCAAGAAGAACAGGCTCGCGGCGAAGCGAGACTGGTCGAAGCACAAAATCAAGAATCAGTTTTTGAAGTTCGCGAGATTCTGAAAAGACCATCAAGAAGGCTTGAATGGTCATCATCACCGCAAAGACCCAGGTCAACCATGGGAGCGCCTGATTCAATGGCAATAAAACGCTGTCAACGAATGAAGAGACGAACGCAACCAAAAGGCTCATGATCACAATGATCTTGAGCGCTTCGAAGTACCGAATGTTTCCGTTTTTGTCAAACGGGGAACGAATCAGCGGCATCGCATTCTCCTCCTTTTGAACTTGATTGTACCATGATAAAAGCCATTTGTGAACATCATTGAGAAAAATACGCATTTTTGAATTTATCATAAGTTTTTTTGAAAGAGAAAAGCGCAAGGAGTTTATCCCTTGCGCCTCACTTCTATATTTCTTTTATAGATGGAAAAAGAGAATGTGGTTGCTCACTTTCCACAGCAAAATTCCTTGTCGTTTCTTCGCGGCGAGGGAAAGGAACAAAGAGGAGCAAGATTCCGAGAAGAATCCATCTTGGAGTGGCATAGAATGCCATCGAGTTGAACGTGAGATGAAAGTCCCCTATAAGATAGATATTTCGAATCGTAATCAATAATGGGGTCGTCTCGATAGAATATAATCTCGCAAAGCTTGGCTGGTATACATAGACAGTGGATTCATCTTCGTATTGAATCCACAAGGATGCCGCATAAGAACCATCCCACTCACGCCAATCATTGCGTGCATCTCCAAAAGAAGTCGTGCTCACTTGATAGTCGGCGGTTTGAACAAAGGATTCATAATAAGGCCAATAGGTAAGGTAGGTTGTTTGAGGTCTGATTGAATAAGTAGACACAAGTTGATTCCGTTCGGAATCGTAGTATTGTGTTTCGCTGGAAACTTCTTGATTTTCGTAGAGGTAATACAACTGACCCCCAACCGTATATGGAATATAGTCTTCGTATTGAATGCTATCAACATTTGAAACAGGTATCATTCCGGTTTCGGTTTCTTGGTAGATGCCATCATTGGTTTCAAAATACCAGATGTCATCTATTTCATAGAAGACATGTATGGAATCCAAAGCTGCATCATATGTGCGTGGAATGTCATCCTGATAAAGGAGGGTTGAGCCTTGATCATCCATCCGAATAGTATATGTTGGATTGGTGTAATACGCGGCGTATTCGGTGACCACCCAATCTGTGTATCCATAGTTCGTATAGTCGGAATGTAAAAATTCACAAACGTCGATCGTTTCCTTGGTAACGTCGTTGTATTGGAGGAGTCGAATTCGATCATAATATTCACCGCGAGGAGCGTTATGATACAAGATATAGAGATTATCACCAGTTTGATACATGAAATCAATGTAGTTATTATTACTTGGTAGTTGAATGATTTTTTGCGTTGTCGGGGCCTCAATCCAAAGCGCATCTTCATTGGTTTGAATTTCATCTCGAGATGCAATCCAGTAGGCGTTGTAGGAGATCAAAGACATCATCGGAATGATCCAGATCAACCTTCCAAAGGATTCAAATCGTGAATGTCGATCATGGAAGAAATACTTCCACATCCATATTCCTTCCAAAGCAAAGATGATAAGAATCTGAAGCCAAAGATTGAAATTTGGTAACAGTTTGATGACAAGAACCCAAGGTAGATACCACATCAAGCCGACAAGAATTGGTCGAAATATCAGCAAGCGTTCATAATCCGAGTCCGGTTCTTGAGAATCTTGATTCTTGGAACGCGTTTTTTGGAGCACATAATATAGTAGAACCGAAAGAAGCGCCATTCCTAAAAACCAACTGGACCAGAAATGGACGTAAAATAGAAATAACAATGTCGTCAAAGCGACAGACACCGAAAAAAGAATGGTCCAGATTCTTGAATTTTTCAATTCTTTGGTGTCAAGAAACTTCCATATGGCGACGATGAAACTAGAAGAGCCAAGCAAGAATAGGGTCATGATTTCACCTCCCGTTGGAAACGAGAAAAGGTTTCTCCAGACATTAAAAATGAGACAATCACCAAGAGCGACAAGATTGGTGGGAAAGGATAGATGGATCCCGTCATCTCATATGTGGAGGGGTCCTCCAAATCGACGAAACTGACTGTATTTTCAGTGGCATCATACACCGTGACGGTGTCCTTCGAAATGAGAACATTCTTACTTGTGGCGTTGATGGTTTGAGGTGAATCCCCTTCGATGTAAACGAGGGTGTAATCTTCAAAAACAAGAACTTCTGTCCCGTTGATATTCCCGTATTTGAGAACCTCGTCTTGAAGTCCTGTGATGCGATGATCCTCCACGAACGCACCGTTGACCAGTTTCGATACCACCAAATCCTTCGATCCCGATATTTCTTGATGGGCGAACCATCCACGATGATACATCGGTCGATAGGTTTGATATTGGAAACAAGTGTAAAGATCAATCCGACCATCGACGGTAAACAGAAACATTTCATCGTTTTGAGAAAGAACGGTGATCTCATCGGATAGCGATGGAAGAATCGATTCCGTTTCAAAAGGGAATTCCTCTCCTGCAATCCAATCGGTTCGATTGACCATGATGGAAAGGGTTAGTGATATTTCGTTGGCTTCATAGGCGCTAACGATGTCCCCGTCGAGTACGAGCATATAGGCAGGATACCAACGTTGTTGATACTGATACTGATTGACAGTAAGCAGACTTCCAGAAACAACCTGTTCCGTGGAACCATCTTTTTCAAGGCGGTAGATAGTTGCCAAATATTGCAGTTCGCGATCCGTAGTGGAAGATATCGCGAGGGAGGCGTCCGTTACAACAACATACAGATCCGTGGCATCGGCAATATAGCCTAAAGTTCCTTCGGGAGCGTCTACCACATTCTCTACATGATTTTGCTCGTCGAGAATGAGGATGGCATCCCTCGTGGTGATGCATTGCTGCCCATCCCATTCATATATCCCCGATAATCTCTGTTGATCCAAAGAGATCACGGAAGTATAGTTTGGATTCCAACGAAATAATTCGGCATTTTGCTCCTCCACCGGTCGCAAGGAATTGGTCACACTTCGCGAGAAAGAGATGCATGCTGCAAAAACGATGAGGAGTGACGCCAGGACACCAAACGATTCTTTTTGTCTGGGTATTTTGATTGATAAATAAGGTTTGAGTAGATACAGGAGCCCTGCAACCAGCCATGCAAGTGGATAGGATAAATAAGGGGAAGGAATTCCCGAATTGAGTACCACTGAAAATAATACAATGATCAGAAACACAAGACTCCAAAACCATCGCTCCCCCAAGAGAATGGCCTGTTTCAACGAGAAGGCATTCTCCGTGACGTTGCGGGAGTAGATTGTCAATGCCAATGCCATCACCGCAAAAACAAGATCAATTTCCCAAGGGAAAAACGCATCAAGGATGGTGTATAAAACCACGACATTGGCTGTCATGAGGAATGCTGCGAGGCGCACCCCATCTTCGAATAGAACACGAGATGGAATGTACTTTTCCTTCGACATTTTTTGAATTCGTTTCTCCTGTCCCGTTCGATACAACAAAAAAGAACCGAAAACAACCGTGTTCGTGGTGAATACCACGTACACGAAATTCTCTTCGATTCCAAATAAAAATGCGATTGCACCAAAGACGACAATCATCAAGATTGTCCCAAAGATGGTTTGTTTCAATAAGCCACGCTTGTCCACGAGGGGTTCCATGCGTTGGCGAATCATCAAAAAGGCTACGTAACTCTCTACGTAGGATTGCCATTTGTTTTTCATTCAATTGTTCTCCTTTGCAATTTTCGTATACGGAAAAAAGCAAAGGAAATCAGCAGCGTATTTTTCGAGCGCTACTTGGACCAAACAAATCAAAAATGACACTTTCAAGCGATGCATAAATCGTTTTGACAGTGTTAATCAACACGGGTTCTGGTTGGAAAGTGATGGGTTTTAGGACAAAATCACGAATCTCTTGCAGAAGCTGACGGGCATCTTCGAGTGAGGATAGGATGCCTTGCGTCAAGAGGATGCCAGCGAATAGCCATGTGACCCAGGGCGCTGCCGCAGAAGGAAGGACGAGCTTGTTGAGCGATGTGGATATCAACACAAGCAAAAAGCCCACGATCAATACGATCTTGAGCAATTCGAAGTACCGAAGGTTTCCATTTTGATCCAATGGCGAACGAATCAGTGGCATCGCAAACTCCCCCTTGATGAATTGATTGTACCATGTTGTTTACTCTTTGTGAAGAACTGCCATGTATTTTTCTCACGATTCAAACAAAAAACGCACGCGATGGCGTGCGTTGTTTTAGTTTCCTTCTTTGGATTCGGAGTGAATTGATTTCAGTTCATCCAAGTCAAAGTGGTAGTGTTTGCCACAGAATTGACAAGTGG
>JAQVKB010000103.1 GCA_028694875.1 Candidatus Izemoplasmatales bacterium | reverse complement strand
GAATGGACGAGCTTCAAACGGATAATCAATCACGAAGACAAAATCAGATCCCAGTTTCTTCTTGGCATACATGCCAATCAGTTCTTCTTCTTTCCGGTCAAAATCATGAGGCTTCTCGCCAACGTATTTGTAGTTTTCTTGGATAATCTTTTTCGCTTCATAAAATGGAATTCTTGGAAACGCGACGGTTTGATCAAAGATCTCTTTCCCAATCAGTTGTTGGAACGTCTCGCCAATTTCAGTTTTCAATTTTTGAAGCATCCGCTTGCAAATGGCTTCTTCCATATCCATCACGTCGTGATGGGATTCAATCCAACTGATTTCCGCGTCCACACTCGTAAATTCGGTCGCGTGGTAAGCCGTATGCGAGTTTTCCGCGCGGAAGGCTGGCGCAATCTCAAACACATTGTTAAATCCAGAAGCCATCGCCATTTGCTTGTAAAATTGAGGAGATTGGGCTAGAAAAACAGTTTTTCCAAAATAATCCAATTTGAAGACTTCGGCTCCTGATTCAGAGGCAGTCCCAAGGATTTTTGGCGTATGAATTTCAATGAAATTGTTCGCAAGCCAGTATTCTCTCATCGCCATTTCCGCGAGAGTTTGTGCTTTAAAAATCAAATAGTTCTTATCCACTCGAAGATCAAGAAAACGATAATCGAGTCGAAGCTCCTTGTTAGATTTGTTTGTGTAATCCAAGATATCAATGGGAAGTTCTTCCTCAGAAAGACTTGTCACAACAAAAGATGAAGGGATGAATTCCATTCCTCTCAATTTGACATTCTCGCGTTGATACAATACCCCACGCACCTTGACAGTACTTTCCTTGGTCAACGTGGAGACAACGGCATTCATCGCGGCATTTTCATCGTTTTTCTCGATCGTGACTTGTACTTTCGACGTCGAATCTCGTAACACGATAAATTGAACATATTGAAGGTCTCTGATTTTATCGACAAAACCTTGAAGTTCGATTTCTTGATCAAAATATTGGCTTAAATCGGCAAAGTAAATTTTGTTCATCACACACATCTCCCAAAACTGATTGCATTTATTATACCATATGGGACGATGTGTTTCAATCACGGAAGCGAGGAATCGCTCGAGGAATCGCCATGTTATGCTTTTCAAGCATCTTTAAGCAAATCGGTTGAAACCGTAGAAAGATATCGCTATAATGTTTACGAAAACAAAGGAGTGAAAATAAGATGAAGAAAGCTTATTATGACACGTTTATAAAATATCTCGACCAGGAAAACAAGGACAAATCGGTGGAGTATGTCATGTCTTTACTGAAGTCCAAATCAATCACTCTCGAAGAATGCTATTTGAATCTTCTATCCGCATCGCTTTCCAATTTTGTATGCAAGGAAGAAGACGAAGATTTATGTATTTGGAAAGAGCATACCAGAACTTCGATTGTCCGAACGATTTTAGAAGCGACATACCCTTATGTCATTGAACGCAAGAATGCTGTTTCTGACAAAAAGAAGAGCGTTGTCGTGGTTTGTCCCTCAGAAGAATATCATGAGATTGGTGCGATTATTGTCAGCCATTATTTTGCGATGAATGGATATGAATCGCTCTATATCGGTGCGAATACCCCTAAAAATGATATCGTCAGCGCGGTGAAAGTGATCCAACCCGATATTCTTGCGATCAGTGTCACGAACTACTACAATTTGGTCGTCACGAAAAAGATTACCCAAGAAGTCAAACAACAGTTCCCTCACGTCAAGATTGTTGTGGGAGGACTCGCATTCCATCATCCAGATTCCTTGTCACAAATTGTGTATGACAAACACTTAACAAGTTTGGATGACATCGCGCATATCGAGGAGGAGTTACAATGAAATTAGCCTTCTCAATCGCCAAACGTTTCCTTCTTTCAGGAAAAGGGCAAACGATCATGATTGTCCTTGGCATCGCCATCGGCGTTTCAGTACAAGTGTTTATCGGCTCCTTGATCACAGGATTACAAAAAAGTCTTGTGGATAAAACGATCGGTTCTTCTTCTCAAGTGACTGTAAGCACCCTCGATTCCACGGCGTACATCACCAATTTCCAAGACCAACTGTCGGTCATTCAAGCGTCTGACAACATGATCACTGTGGCTTCCCCAGCCATCAATCAAAATGGGGCTCTCGTTGTGGGAGAACAAAGTGAGCCTGTCTTGGCGAGAGGATTTGACTTTAATCTTGCGAATGACATCTACCATTTTGATGAAAAACTCGTTTCAGGTCGCCTTCCTCAAAGCGCGAATGAAATTGCCGTTGGATCGAATCTCTTGGAGAACCTGTCACTTGCTTTGAACGATGAAGTCACATTCCAAGTACCTTTGGTTGGCGACACGACCTTCACGATTGTGGGAGTCTATGACTTCAATGTGAAAACAATCAATGAGACATGGATTTTAACAACACTCGCTACCCTTCAAACCATCAAATCCATCTCCTCCAATGAAGTCTCTTCCATCGAAATGCAAATCAGTGATGTGTTCGCCGCAGAAACTGTGGCATTGAATGTTCAAACTGCACTCCAAAATGACAATTTGACCGTTGATAATTGGATTGCGAACAATGCGGAACTTCTTAGTGGATTACAAGGTCAAAGCACGTCTTCCTTGATGATTCAAGTGTTTGTGATGCTCTCCGTGATTCTTGGAATCGCGAGCGTCTTGGCGATTACCGTCTTGCAAAAGTCGAAACAAATCGGCATTCTCAAGGCCATGGGAATCCAAGACAAGGATGCCAGCTTGGTATTTTTGTTGGAGGGATTCATCCTTGGCATCTTCGGTGCCGCACTGGGTGTAGGATTCGGGTTAGGCCTTTCCGTGATGTTTACAACCTTCGCGATTGGCGCCGATGGAAACCCAGTTGTCCCTCTCTTCATCGACTACGGCTTTATCGGCCTTTCGGCGATGATTGCGGTCGCTGCCGCAACGATTGCCTCGCTCATTCCTGCGAGAAAGTCGTCGAAACTTAGTGTGATCGAGGTGATCCGTAATGCTTAACAAAGATGTGGTTGTCTTGTCCCATATCGACAAGATCTATGGTGAAAACACCAAATTCCCAACCCAAGTTCTTTATGACATCAACTTGTCCTTTGAAGATGGTTCCTTCAATTCCATCATTGGTCAATCGGGTTCGGGAAAATCGACCCTGCTTAACATCCTAGGAACTTTGGATCGTCCAAGCAATGGTTCCATTGAAATTCAAGGAATAGATACCGCCAAAATGAAGAAGAACGCACTTGCCAAACTTCGGAATGAAACGATTGGTTTTATCTTCCAATTCCATTACTTGTTGCCAGAGTTTACGGCACTTGAAAACGTCCTAATGCCTTATCGAATCTCCAAAAAGCCAATTACCAAAGAAGTCATGGATCGTGCCAATGACTTACTAGACTTGGTCGGGCTGTCGAAAGTGAAAAACAATCTCGCCGTGAATATGTCCGGTGGTCAACAACAACGCACTGCGATCGCAAGAAGTTTGATGAACAACCCAAAAATTATCCTTGCGGACGAACCTACTGGAAATTTGGATAGCGATACGACGGAGCAAATCTATGAGTTGCTTCGTCAAATTAACAAAACCTACAAAACGACGTTTATCATCATTACCCATGACCGTCATATCGCGGAAAAAGCGGATCGCATCATTGAGATCAAAGACGGAAAAATCAATTTGGATCTTCGTCAATAATCCTAGCGCACCTTCGGGTGTGCTTTTTTTTGAATGGAAATGTAATATATATTTGACATTTTGTAAATTATAATGTATGATGACATCGAGGTGATATGATGGTGAATGTTCGCATGAAAGCCGCGAGAGCGATGCTCGGAATGAGCCAACAAGAGTTGGCTTCGAAAATTGGCGTCTCAAGACAAACCATTCTTTTGATAGAGCAAGGCGAATACAATCCTTCGCTCAAACTCTGTACAGACATTTGTCAAGCCTTAGGAAAAACATTGAATGACTTATTTTGGGAGGAAACGCATGATGCAAGATGAACGAATTCGCAAAGGAAATCAAACGATCATCCAATCGTTTTTCGGATGGTGGATTGGGGTTGCAGTCATCTTTGTGATTCTCAAATATTTTTTTGGAAATCAGTTTTGGCTCGAATCGCTACCCGAATGGGTTGTGATCATCATCTCTTCTTTGGTCATTGGAATAACCCAATTTTTGAAACATCAAAATGAAGTCGTGGATGAACGACTGGAAGAGGAAATCGGTAAATGGTACCGATGGAGTTTCTATGCCATGATTATTCTTTCAATCATCGCATACATGATTCAAGTCGTCATGACCACCAATTAACAAGAGATTGCGTTACTCTCCGCCAACTCCTTTATGGTCATTATGATGGACTTCACAGTCATCGTGTATTTGATCAAAGCGCACCAAATGCGTTTCTACTTGAACCATCGAATCATTGAACTACCGATGAAGTCGTTTCTCCTTCAAATCCTCAAACGGATTGGCATCATCCTATTGGCAGCATTGGTAATTGGCTTGTTCGGATCTTTCTTGGCCACTGTCTATCGTCAGGATTTGTCGCCTTGGCTTCCCTTTGCGGTCTCGCTTCTCTCCGCTTTCTCGATTTCGTTTTGGATGGTCATGCTGTCGTTTTATGAGCGAAACAGTTGGAATGAATATGTCATGAATCTGGATGAGCATCAGATTTCGCTCGTCAGTCGTAACTACATGTTGTTCTTGGTATGGGGAATGCTTCTCAATTTGTTCTGCTTTTCGGCCGTACAAATCAATCATTATGTCTTGTCGAACCATGACTCCTTTCACCTGTCCATCATGATGAACGTGATGGTTCTCTTCGCGAAAGTCTTGTTC
>JAQVKB010000102.1 GCA_028694875.1 Candidatus Izemoplasmatales bacterium | reverse complement strand
TTCGAGTAGCGATGCCATATACGTACGATAGTGCATCTTGTACTCAAATCCAAGTTCGAGTTTCGTTTGCTCTTTCCAAGCAAACTGATAGGTTGTCACGTCATCTTCAAGTTCCACGGTGCCTTGATCATCGACGGTGGAGGTTCTTTGACCTTGCCGAACATCCAGTTCATAACCGACAATTTCATCATTCTCAATGGTCACAGTAACCATCGTCACCTGGGGAGCATTGGAAGAGACGGACAGGGAATAGGCCGTGAAATTTCCATCGAGCGGAAATTCACGATCATTCGCACACCCAAACAGGGCGAGCAAGGTTAGTAATGCTGTAGCGAGATGCAGTATTGCTAGCCTTCTATTCATTTAAAACAATATCCTCCTTTCATAGTATGGTATTACAGCCTCAGTCTATCATGAAAGACACCTTTCAACAAGCGAAGTCATAAAAAAAGCCTTTTCACGAGGAAAAGGCAATTTTTAGTATTTTAGGCTTCAGTTTTCGGCGCAAACAAGGCATCCAAATGCTTTTGAAGTACTTCCGCATCTTCTTTTTTCATCGGCTTGCACATGGCAGGTTTGCTTTCTTTGGCCAAGAGACCAATCGCCATTTCTTTGCAGCCAGGATATCCACACGCACCGCAGTTATACTTTGGCAACAATTCGACAATCCCTTCAATGCGGTTATCTTCTTCGACGTAGAAATACTTTCCAACCAAGAAGATCAAAAATCCAAGAACGAATCCGAGGCCCGCAAGAACCAAAGCTGGAATTAAGACTTGACTCATACGATACCTCCAAACCGCGTGAAGATGAGAGCCAAAATGGCCGCCACAATCAATGCAATCGGAGTCCCTTTAAACGCTTTGGGAACCGGCGCGAAATCGAGTTTCTCGCGCATCATGGAGAAGATGACCATCACAAACAAGAATCCCAAAGAAATGAAGGTAGAGTAGACAAGCATTTCCAAGAAATTATATCCATTGTTAATATTGATGATCGCGACACCCAGCACAGCACAGTTTGTCGTAATCAATGGAAGGTAAATTCCAAGCGCTTTGTAAAGCGCGGGTGAAATCTTTTTCAAGAAGATTTCAACCATTTGAACCAAACTAGCGATGACAAGGATGAAGACAATGGTTCTCAAGTATTCAATGTGAAGTTCCGCCAACACGTAATGATACAAAAGCCATGTAATCGAGGAAGAGAGCACAATCACGAAAACAACCGCAATCCCCATTCCCACGGCCGCACTGCGTTTCCTTGAAACACCAAGGAAAGGACAAATCCCGAGGAACTGCGTCAAGATGATATTTTGTACAATGAAAGCCGCAAACGCGAGCGAGATCAAACTACTCATGCCGCTTCACTTCCCTTCTTCGCTTTTTCCGCTTTTTTGTTGGAAAAAACAACGATTGCTGCGAGTAAGAATCCGAAGGTCAAGAAGGCACCCGCCGGTTGGACGAAGAATTCCATTGGCGCAATTCCGAGGAAGTTCAGCACTGGTACCAAATTCAATTTGATGGTCACACCAAATTGATTCAACACCGTCAGCGAACCATATCCCAACGATTCACGAACCAACGCGAGGAGCATCAAACCACCCATATATCCTAGCGCCATACCAACTCCGTCGACGACAGCATCCAGTGGTTTGTGATTCGAAGCGAACGCTTCCGCACGGCCCAAGATGATGCAGTTCACGACAATCAGAGGGATGAAGACGCCGAGACTTTGATAGAGTACCGGAACAAACGCATGCGTTAACATTTCAACAATCGTCACCAACGTCGCGATGACGACGATATATACAGGAATACGTACTGGTTTGACGAGTTCCGCAATTTTCTTGTTGCTCATGAGTAACGAGATAATTAAATTCGAAAGCGTCAATACAAAGAGGACCGCAATTCCCATGCCAATGGCATTTTCTAGGGTTTTGGTCGTCGCAAGGGATGGGCACATCCCCAACACGCTGATGAACAACGGGTTTTCTTTAAATAACCCTTTGACAAAGTTCTCGCGTTGTGTCATGATGCGTCACCTCCAAAATCCGTGGCCGCACGATCGAACACGGCGGTAAAGCATGCTTTCACGGCATTGGAAGTATAGGTCACTCCCGCAATCGCATCGAACGTCGATAGATCACCGACCGTCACGCCATCCATTTGGAAATCATGATCGGGTGCTTGCGTCCCATATCCTGAAGTTTCCGCTTGGTCGACAATTTTATAACCTTCCACGGTCAAATCCGACTTGATCGCAATCAACATTTTAATCTCGGATTGATAACCAAATGATTTGACGGAATAGACGATGGCCACCGTCGTATTCCCATCAAGAACCTTATACAGCGTATCGACAGCACCACCGGTTGTGACAGGTACTTCCGTAATCGTATAGGTCGATAAGTCATAAAACTCACCGATGGCATCATACTTCAGTTGTTGTTCATAAGCGAGAATTTTAGGTGCCGTGAAACTGTTCACAAAGGCGAGTAAGAATCCCGCAACCAGACCAATGGTCAATAAGACCAAGCCTGACACAATTCCTTTCGACATATTATTGGCCTCCTTGTGCCTGGAGAAACGCATCCAGAAGCGTCACCAATTGTTGCATGGCAGATGACGTAATCGACGCGCCAGCAACAGCGTCGGGCGTCGAATCGCCACCAATATAACTATCGATGAAATATTCTTCGACCGCCGGTACTGGTGATCCTTGATAACTATTGGGTTCATCGTAGGATTCCGACGAAGAGACGGAGTAGGATTGCACCACAAAAGAGGAATCGAGTACGAGCGTCACGGTAATCCAATCATGAAATCCATAAGTACGCGCTACCAACGTGAACGTTTCGCTATCATAAGAAACAAATCCTACGGTTGTGGTAAAAACAGGATGGCCCGCATTAATGGATGTTTGCAACAAGGTTTGTACGTCTTGAGGAACACCATCCGCATTCACAATTTGGAAGGAAGTATCGAGTGTTACCCTCGCAGGATCTGAATTCGTACCGTAGGTAATATTGACGACGTATGGCGCTGCGATGAATGTATTCACATCATAATTGCGTGCATATCCCACGATGTGCATATTCAAATCGTTGGTTGCTGTTGTTGTAGTCGCTGTTGTCGTTGTTGTGACTGTCGTCGTGGTCACGGTTGTGGTTGCGAGAAAATCATCCAGTTGCGCTTGATTGAAATTGGAGTAGACGCCACCGAGGACAAATAGACCTACCAAAACAAGCAACAAGAGGTATGCTAAGACATGTTTTTGGAAGTAGTTTTTCATCTAGAAAACACCTCCCAAGAACACCGCCATCGCACTATAAAGATTCGCCGATTTCAAAACGCCGTAAACCATTAAGGCAAGGACGAGTAACGTGAGGAATAAAAATTTCCCCATGACCGGCTTTTTGAGACCTGTCGAACGAATCGATGCGGTTGCACGATCGAGTGGCATCGTGAAAATGTTCATCACGATGATTGCGGTCGCAACTCCTTCTGGGAATGTTCCAACATAGCGGAACAACACCGTGAGTGCGCCAAGAAACAACGCGTTATATACTTTTCCAAGCGGGTTTCTCGGTGTCGTGACAGGTTCTGTCGACATAAAGACAGCCCCATACATCAAACCACCACTCAAAACACCGTAGGTTGGGAACCAAAGACCAGCTTCTCCATTGAAGATCCCAATCAACCAAGTGAGGACAAACACAACACCAATGTAAATCATCGGTTGCCACCACTTGTAAACCTTACGGAAAGCCATCCATGCAAAACTAATCAGAATGACCAACGCACTGGTTTCACCCAAGGTTCCTGGAATCGTTCCTAAGAAGAAATCCCATAGGTTACCGTAAGGTGCAACCAAGACATTGTAATCAATCACGAAATTTTGCGACAACCACGTGAGTGGCGTCGCGCCGGCAACGGCATCAAGTGCAATCACTTCCGAAGGATTTAAGTAAGAGACCTTCATGATGGCAGCGAACGTATAAGTAATCGCAATATAACCAATAATTGCCGGATTGAAGAGGTTGTATCCAAAACCACCAAAGAGCATCTTGGCAACGATGGTTGCCATAAAGGTTCCAAATAACAAGACCCAAATCGGGGTGTATAGCGGAAGCAACAATGCCAATATCAATCCAGGGAAGACCGCATAAGATGTCTTCAAATGTTTGCCAATTCCTTGGAGTGTTCTTGCCTCGGGATCGGTGATATAGAAGAACAACATTTCCATTAAGACGGAGAAGACCCCACCCGCCAGAATATAAAAGAGCGGATACAACATTTCAAGGAACGTGTTATTTCCCTCGATGTAAACCAAAATACCATTCTTAAACCAAGCAAACAGAATCACTGGAATCAGCGCAATCATAAAGTCGCGCATCACGACATCCGTCGATTTTCCTTCGTCCGCGAGACGGACGAAAGGCGCTTTCGCGTTGGCGAATCTTGCCATGTTACGCTCCTTTCTTCAACAGGGCTTGTTTACCCCGGACTGCATAATCTGTGATTTCAATTCGAGAAGGACAAACATGGGAGCAAAGTCCACACGCGATGCACTTGTCCGCATTCAAATCCTTGAGTGCCTTGTAATCCTCGAGTTCCAACGCCCGTTGGACCTCGGTTGGGGAAAGGAATACGGGGCATACATCGCTACAACGGCCACAGCCGAGGCAAGCCGTCGCAGGCTTGGTATCAGGAAGTGGTTTGACAATCACGGCACCCAACGTATCATTGACAATCAAATCGTCAATCAAGATGGCGCGACCGGTCATGGGACCACCCGCAATGTACAGCGACTCTGCAGGATTCAGTCCTTCGACATATCCTCCTGAAAGTTGGACGAGTTCCGATACTTTCGTTCCAATCGGAACGAGA